>JAYVMO010000014.1:0-7972 GCA_043758915.1 Acidobacteriota bacterium
GCGCTTGAGCTGCACGTTTTCGTCGCGGAGGTGGCGCGACTCGACGGCTTGCGCGACCTGCGCGAGGAGTTCGTCGTTGGACCACGGCTTGGTGATGTAGTCCATGGCGCCGCTTTTAAAGGCGGCGCGGGCCATGTCAATGGAGCCATAGGCGGTGATCAGCACGACGGAAAGATGCGGGTCGCGGCGGCGGATTTCCTTGAGCAGGTCCAGGCCATTGCGGTCCGGGAGGCTAACGTCGAGCAGCAGGAGGTCGTAGGGGTGCTCACCGAGTTTGGCGAGACCGGATTCGCCGGTTTCCGCGCTGGAGACACCATAGCCTTCGCTCCTCAGCAGGAGCTCAAGGCCTTCGCGGATTTCGGATTCGTCATCGACAACTAGAATTGAGCCTTTAGACATGAACCGCTTTCCTGACCGCGGGGAACTCGACGTGGAACGAAGTGCCTTTGCCGGGGGTCGAGCGCACATCAATTTTCCCGGAGTGTTCCTTGATGATGCCGTAACTCACGGAGAGGCCCAGGCCGGTACCGCGGCCGACGGCCTTGGTGGTGAAAAACGGATCGAAAATGCGATGAATGTGTTCGCGGGGAATGCCCGCGCCGGTATCGACGATTTCTATCTCGACGCTGCCGTTGTGCGCCGCGGTGCGAATTTCAAGCATGCCGCCGCCGGGCATGGCGTCGCGGGCATTCAAGAACAAATTCAGGAACACCTGCTGGAGCTTGTTGGCCGAGCCGCGTACCGGGGGCAGCGGATCCGCGAGTTTCTTGACGATCTGAATTTGCGAAGTCTTCAGGGGGTGGGCCACCAGCGAGAGGGTCTCCTCGACGACGCGGTTGACGTCCACGTCGGCGACTTCGGCGGCGCCGGTGCGCGAAAAATTCAGCAGGTTGTTTACGATTTCGCTGGCGCGGAAGGTCTGCTTGACGATTTTTTCGATGATACTCTGCCGGGGATCGCCCTCGGGCATCTGCTTTGCCAGCATCTGGATGTAATTGGAGATGACCGCCAGAGGCGTGTTTACTTCGTGAGCCACGCCGGCGGCCAGGAGGCCGAGCGAGGTCAGCTTCTCGGTCTGCGTCATCTGCTCTTCCATGCGTTCGCGCTGCGTCACGTCGTCCATAAGCAGCAGGCGGCCGATGCGTTCGCCCGATTTGCTGACCAGCGGGGTGATGGAGACGTTCAGAGTCAGGCGCCGGCCCTGGTGCTGCAGCCGCTGTTTGTAGATACCGGTAATCTGTTCCTGGTCATCGCGGGCTGCGATTTCCGCCGCCAATTCCTCGGGAAGCAAAAGACGGAGCTGTTGTCCGAGCGCGTCTTGCCGGGCAACGCCGAAGAGTTGCTCCATGCGCGTGTTCCAGCTTTCCACAATGCCGTCGAGGTCCACGGCCAGGACGCCGACGTTCAAGGATTCCACAATATTTTCGCTGAAATCCTTCAAGCGGGCAATTTCCAGAGCTTTCTGTTCGAGGGAGGTGTAGAGCTGGGAATTGTCGAGGGCCACGGCCAGGTAACCGGCGATGGTTTCAACCAGTTCGAGGTCATCGCTGGAAAGAAAGTCGCCATCGACGGTCTTACCGAGACCGAGCACGGCGACGGCATGCTCGCGAATGCGGCAGGGCACGAAATAGTTCAGATCGAGTTGCTCGAGAGTCCGCCGCACGGATTCACTGACGTCCGTCACCGAACGGGAGGACTCGAAAAAGAGCGGCCCGCGGGCGAACTCCGGACGGGCGGGATCGAGGAAGCTAAGATCCTGCGGGTCGGAAAGCCGGACGCCCATGGAGCGCGCGAGGCGCATGTGGCCGGGGTGCGCGGGATCCTCGACAAAAATGGCCAGCCGGTCGACCAGCAGCGTCTGGGATACACGGTCCATCACCGAACCGAGCATGGGATCGACGCGCACTTCATTGGTGAGCGTGCGCCCAAATTCGATCAGGGTGCGCCGGTAATCGAGACGGTCGCGGTAGAAGAAGCGGTCCAGGCGCGCCTGAATCCATTCGCGAAAGGGCTGGAAGAGAAAAGCCGCGACCATGATGGCGATCATGCCGCCCACGGGACCAGTGGTGGGCGCGTGGAAAATCTGGGCGATGAGCGCGACCAGGGCGAAGTACACGCCCGCAACGCCCGCGGTGGCCACCGTGTACGCCAAACCGCGCTTGAAAATGATGTCCACGTCCATGAGGCGGTAGCGCACGATGGCGTAACCGAAGCACAAGGGGATCAGCACCAGGCTCAGCACGGAAAACTGCGCCCAAGTGTGGTAGGCGGCATCAAAATCGAACGGAAGGATATAAAGCAAAGTGAACGGCAGGGTTCCTGCCAGCGTTCCGCCCGTCAGCCATTTGAGCTGCTGGCGGAGGACGCCAGCGGGTGCCTCGCGGAAACTCTTGTAAAAAACGAGTCCCGCCAGGAGAAAAAAGACGCCGAGATAACCCAGTTCAATTTTGTCGAGGAGCACGCGGGAACCGAGCCAGGGCAAGAATCCCAGAGCTTGGATGGCGGCACTCCCGTGAACGACGAGCAAGACCAAGGGCCATGCGTAGACCAGACTGAGTTTGGACAGGGAGCGCCCGGCAGCCTCGGTGCGCTCCGGAAACACCAGCGCGAAATGCAGGAGCAGCGCGGGTGCGAGGAGCCGCGCCACGATGCCGGCCCAGTAGACCTCGTAGTCAAAGGTGTCCAACTTCCCGCTGTAATGGAAAGAAAAGAGGATGAAGGAAACCAGGCAGAAAACGTAGAAATGAATGGCGCGCGGAGCGTTCCATCGCCGGACAAAAATAAACATCCCGATGAAGAGGTACAGCAGACCGACGACACGCAGGTAATCTTCGATGGAAGCAGGCTTCTCCGCCGGCACGATCACTACCGGAGTTTCGAACTCCTCGCCATTGCGCACCAGCTTGTAGCGGACCTGGGTCCACAATCCGGCACGCCACAGCCGCTTGGTAACTTGCAACGCACTGGTTACGGGCGCGCTATCGATGGCGATCAGGCGGTCGCCGACGCGAACTCCCGCGCGCAGTGCGGGAGAATTGGACGAGACCTGCCAAGCCTCCACGCCGTGGGTGGTATCCAGCCACGCCACGCCGTCTTCAGGTGTTTCAAATCGAGCGCGCTGCAGGAAGTTCAGCCAGGCAAAGGTCACCGCCGCTAGCGTGGCAAGCGCCAGCACAACCGCCCCAAGGCTGACTCGCAGATTCTGCTTCATAATGACGCCAGGGTGGGAGGCACCCAGTTCAGTATTAGCTGGATGCAACTCCACTTCCATTCTTTGGCAGACCACGACGACACAAACCCTATTTTATCTATATCTTACAAAGAAGAAAAGGGGGGTCTTACAGCGAAATCCACTTTCTGGAAGGACTCTACAGTTTTTCGGAGGCCCCAATTCACCTTAAAATTGTAGACTCAAGCCGCCGCGAAACGTACGAAACGCCGGGACCAGGAGCACGCGGCCATCTCGACTGTTGAGAGAGACATAGCCCTGGGCAAGAAGATTGTCCCAGTCGGCGATGGCCTCCCAGCGGCCCACCATAAACTTGGGCAAGGGCTGCCGCAAGCCCACATGAAGGTAGGGATTCATTTGGAACAGCGCTTCGCCGTAACCATCCACGCGAGAGACGGCAACCCCGCTGACCCACTTGTATCCCGCGGTTACCCTGGTGCCGGTACGCGGAACCTTGGCGGTTATGGCAGTCCCCAGCGAGTGGCGTTGTACGGTGCGGAAGGATTCCCGCAGCGGCGCGTCGGTATCCTCCAAGGGGCTGAGCGCACCCGCAAAGGAGTACAAGAGGGTCCATTCGACGTCGCCGGCTAGTTTCTTCCGAAGAGCAGCGCGAGCGCCCCAACTGCTGGAGGAGCCGCCGTCATAAGCAAAGCCTTTGGAAAAATAATCCTGAAAAAAATCCGCCGCAGGCAAGCTGCTGCCGCGGCCGAAGACGGCTGCGTGGCGGTTGTCATCATGGAAGGCGGCGACTTGCAGCTTGCCGCGCGTGCCCATCTTGCGTTCGGCGGCCAACTCTTCATGCCAGCCGCTCTGCAGCACGGGGCGTCCGTTCCGCCAGAGCAGCGCGGGAAAAGCATCCAGTTCAGCTAACGCGGCCGCCAGCACGCTCCCGTTTTCGCCCCCACGCGCTTCCAAAGGCGCCGGGCCGCTGGGTTGCGACTCAAAAATCAGGGCGGCGTGCCAGTCATCGCTGATGCGGACCGCGAGCTGCATGCGCGGGCGGAGCGAAGAAGCCGCAGAGCCGAGGCCTACCAGTACATACTCGCCGCCATAGCGCAGCAGCACGTGGTCGCCAAAAGCCAGTGCGCCGCCTTGATCGATTCGCGCGCCACGAAAGGTCGGGCCGTCGGGACCGAGCTTGGCTTCGCGTATCACCAGCGCGGTGTGCGGGCCTGCTCCCAGCGAACCGGTCGGCAGCCACACGGTGGCGATCCCTCCAGCGGGGGCATCACCCTCATAACTCATCTGTCCTGCGAGGACCAGACGGCTGGTACCGCCGAGTTGCTGGTCGTATGCAAAGGCCGTCGCGGGCGAAGAGGCCACATTCGAAACCGAGCCGGGTCGCCGGGCGCCATCCGTAAACTCGATGCGCGCGCGCGGTGGCTTGGGTTTGTTGTTTTCCAGGGTGACATTCGCAGCGGCGAGCGCATCCTCGTCCATCCACTCGAGGACCGGGCGCGTCGAGGAGGCGGAGCGCAGCACCCACTTCCAGTCATCGGTTTCGATAGAGGCAGCGGCGGGCGTGCGCCGCAACTGATCGAGGGAGGCGAACATGGACTCCAACTGGATGCGCACGACGGTGGTCAAATTGGAGGTAATGCGAATGTGCTTTTCGAGCGTCGGCAGGAAGCCGGCGAGGGTGATGCGCACGCTATAGAAGCCCGGAGCGAGCTTTTGGTCCCGAAAAATACCTTGCGTATTGGTGAAAAAATCCAGGGCAGCGCCGGGACGGATGGCTTCAGAGAGGACTTCCACGGTGGCGCCCATCTGCGGGATGCCGGAATTGTCGTGAACTACGCCCGTAAGCGCACCCGAGACGGGCTTCGCCTGTGCGGACGCCGTGGATGTTCCAACGGAGACCGCGGCAGCGGTTAGGATCAAGGCCCCCAAGAGCCGTCCTTGTTTCACGTCAGGCTACCTCCCCGGTACAGTGTTGGCCGCCGTCTTGGTTCCCGGCGGCACTTTGACCGTAAATTCCGCCGATCGGGTAATGGTCTGGTTCGAAAGCGCGTCCGTGGCGTTGACCTCGAGGGTGTACTTGCCGGGAGTGAGCGTGGCCAGCGGGAGAAGGCGCTCGATGGTGATCTGATCGCCGGACTGCTTCATCTCCTGGGACGATACCCGGAACTGCATGCCAGGCACGGGTTCATTGCCCTTCTTGACAGTGAACTGGAAATTCGCATTGGATTTGTGGGTCTTGTCGTCGGGCTTCAGGTTGTACACCTGGAGGTAGATGCCGAGCTTATCCGCAGTGGTGAAATCGCCGTCGAGGCGCGGGCGGACTTTCGAGGAGCCCAGGACGAATTGTCCGGTGCCGATCTGATTGGCGGGGACGTGTTCGATCTGGTCGGCGAGAATCAGCGAACTGGCATCCAGTTTATCGTCGTCGTAGCGCGGAACCGCCAGGCGTGAATTGACCACGCCAACGTTGCCGCTCTGCACGTCCTTGATGACCAAATCCAGGCGGTACAGACCCGGGCGCAGTGGAATGGATTTCTGATAAATCGAGGAGAGCTTCAACGACTGCTGGAAGAGTGAATCCGGAAAATCACGGCTGACGGCGTCTTCAAAGGTCTGCACCACGCGCCCCGTCAGAGTACTGACGCGTCCGAAGATGTTGAGCGTCGCGGAGTGAATTCCTTCCTTACCCCGGAAGGAAAGCTGGGTGTTGGGGACTTGCACGGTGACGGGTACGAGGACGGTGTCATTGGTCACCTTCAGGAAATCGGTGCGCCAAGTGAAATGAAGCTGATCGCGGACGATGCGTGCAGTGACGAGAGCTTCGAGATCCTTGTACTTCACCTCGGGCGGACGAAAAGCCTTGGAAAAATTTTCGAGGCGGGTGAATTCGTTCATGCTTGCCGGCTCGCCGCCCAACGATTTCGGCAGGTTGGTGCCATCCGAGCGGGTAAAGCGGTCGGTCTTCGAAGCCATACCCATGGATTCGAGCAAGCTCAAACCGGCGCCGGGCACGTGCAGCAGAGCATCTTTTTCGGACGGGTCCATAGTCAGGTGATATTCACCCGAGCCGGAGGGATCGACGAACTCCCACTCCATGTTTTCGCCGATGCCTTCCATGTAGCGGTAACGCCACTTTTCCCAGGGATAAGTGGAAGTCGAGCCACCGCCTTCTTCCATGGGCCGGTCATAGGTGCCGCCCGTGGGATGCGTTTCGACCTCGTCCGCGGGGCCCCAGATGATGTACATCTTGCCGCGATCGGTTTTCCAGCCGGGGATGCCGGAAGCAAAGTGCTCGTTGGCGTAGGCGATGCGGCGGTAGTGCTCTTCCTTGAAATCGTTTTCCGGGAGATCCGGATTGCTGCTGCGGCGCAGCCAGAACTGCTCGATAAATTGCTCGCGTTCTTCGTTGGTGCCTAACTGGAGGAAGGTGGTGCGCTCGGCAGGCGAAATAATGTATACGACGTCTTCATTGAGCCACTGCTTGTACTCGTGGCCGAGCTCTTTGAGCACCAGCTTGGATTTCTTCTTTTGCTCTTTGGTGAGTTTCTGCCGTGTCTGCGCGGAGTTGGGGTCTTGAGCCTCTTGTGCGAAGACCAGAGGGATAAATAGGGCGAATGAAAAGCATGATGCAAAGAGGGTACGCGTAACCCGGGACATAAAAGACACCTCAAGCTCTAGGACGAGTGAATTCTAACCCTGGACAAGGGCCACGTCAATCGGCAAATCCCCTGCATTTTGTGACACTTGCCCCCTGAAGGGCGTTAGAACCGGGGTGTCCAGGGCGGGTTGCCTGACATTTTGTGGCCTGAACGGACGGACAGGTGGCGGAAGGCTGAAGATGTGAGGAGCGTCAGTACGGGCAAGGCTGTGGAAAATTCAAGTGTGCTGACCTCTGCTGATGAATAAAAAGATGATGATTCTTATTGAACGCGGATATTTTGTACGTCGGAACCGACGAGGGTGTCGAAAATGGCCAGGACGTGGCGGCGGTACTCGACGATGCGGGTGAAAATATCGCGCAATTGCGGTTCGCGTTCGGCTTCGCGGTGCCATTTGGCGAGCACCGCGGGAGGCACTTCGATGTCCCGGCGGAGGTGTTCGGCGGAATGACCACGCAGAAAAAGGCCGTAGAAGAAGGCCGCTTCGCGCTGCGGAAAATCGAGGTCGTGTACGACCTCGGCGGGAACGAATTGTGGCATGGTGGCCATAGAGAAAAAGGCAGTTTACCCAAATGCTCCGCCACGTCAAGTAGTACCACAGCTTCCTTGCCGCGTGGCAGGCAACTCCCCCGTTTCGGCACACTCGACGGGTAAGCATCACCCGTACAACGCCATGGTTGCCAGCGGGTTCTAACAGCCGTAGGATGCTGGAAGCGATGACGAGGACACACAATTCGCGCAAGAATTCGATTGCAGGACGAACGCTGGGGCGGTTACTGCGCTTTGGGCTGCTGAAGGGCCTGCGTTCCGTGGAAGTCGACCCCGAGGCATTCCGGCGACAGCTTGCGGACAAGCACGGCCTGTGGGTAGGCGATTTCGGGCGCATCAAAGACGTGCCGATCGAACGCCTGGACGCCATCGCGAAAGTGCTCATTCGCGACGCCGAGCGCTTGGCCCTCGCGGAAGGCGCGGGATTTGGACTCGGCGGAATGATGACGCTTTTGCCGGACGCCAGTTTCCTCACCGTGATCACGCTGCGGTTGATTCAACGGCTTTGCTTGCTGTACGGGATCCAACCAGAGGGCCATGGCGAACGACTTGAGATGTGGAAAGCCGCCGCGGT
>JAYVMO010000015.1:0-15495 GCA_043758915.1 Acidobacteriota bacterium
GATCACGGCGCATCCTACGGCGACACCCTGGCCTGGGCTCCCGGGAAGCAACCGGGAATGGGCGAGGCTCTCGTCGAAGTGCAAAAAGATCTCGACAAAGAGAAGTTTTACAAAGAGTACGTCGAACTGCTCGCGCGACCCACTCCTCACCCGCGCGCGGGAGCGCAGGATTAAGGCCTGGGCTCAGCCGGGGAAACCAGCGCGTGTTGGCGATCAGCCTTGGGGCGCTGAATCTCCGCGGCTTTGCTTTGCGATATTGCGGCGATGCAGTATCATCCGCGGTTAACGGAAAAGAGGACCGATGTTCATCCCGCACACCTTCAGCATCGCGCTCTTGATGATGATCACCAGCGCCGTCTGCTGGGGCTCCTGGGCCAATACCTATAAGGGCGTCAAAAACTACCGCTTCGAGCTTTTTTACTGGGACTACGCGGTGGGCATTTTCCTCATGTCGGTGTTGCTGGCGTTCACCATGGGCAGCACGGCCAACGACGCGACGAGTTTTTTGAATAACGTTCATTCCGCGGACGGCTCGAACATCGGTTACACGCTGTTTGCCGGCGTGGTCTTCAATCTCGCCAACCTCCTGCTGGTGGCGGCGATCGACATGGCGGGATTGGCGATCGCTTTTCCCGTGGCCATCGGCATTGCCCTGGTGGTGGGTGTGGTGTCGAGCTATTTGTTGCAGCCAAAAGGAAACGCGGCATTATTGGCCGCCGGAGTCGCGTGCGCGGTGGTCGCCGTTATTTTGGATGGCAAGGCCTACGGAAGCCTCTCGAGCGTAAATCGCGGGGTCTCGAAAAAGAGCATCATCACTTGCGTCGTTTCCGGTGTGCTGATGGGCGTCTGGGCGCCGTTCGTCACCCATGCCATGACCAAGGGAAACACGCTTGGTCCGTACAGCGTTGGTGTGTTTCTCACGCTGGGAGCGCTGCTTTCCTGTTTCGTTTGGAATGTGTATTTCATGCGCAAACCGCTGGTCGGGGAGCCCGTGAATTTTGGCGAATTCTTCCGCGGGCCGGCGTCGGGCCATATCCTGGGACTCCTGGGCGGCGCGATCTGGGGCATTGGCACGGTGTTCAACCTGGTGGCCGCGAATTTTTCCGGAGTGGCAATTTCGTACGCCATCGGGCAATCCGCGCCCATGGTCGCGGCGCTGTGGGGCGTGCTGGCGTGGAAAGAGTTCCGGGGCGCTCCGCGCAAAGCCTATACCTATTTGGCATTCATGTTCGTTTTCTACCTGCTCGCCATCCTGCTCATTTCGCGGGCCAACACCGCCGCTTAGCATGAGGCAAACCGTGCGCCCAGGACGGGAGAGCCCGGTGCTTACTTGCCTGCGCGTCAGCAATCCAACAGAATAAGAGGTTTGCGGCCGCGTCATTTTCCGTCACGGCGGCAGTGGCTCCGTGCCCAACGGGGAATCGAGGCGAATGGCGACGCAGGCGAACACGACGAAGCGGATAGTGGCATATTTTTCCATGGAGATTGCGCTGGAGAACGCCATGCCGAGTTACAGCGGCGGTTTGGGCGTTCTCGCGGGGGACACGATACGCGCCGCAGCGGACTTGCGGCTGCCGATGGTGGCGGTGTGCCTGCTGTACCGTAAAGGGTACTTTTCGCAGCTGCTGGCGGAGGATGGCACGCAAACCGAAGAGCCGGTGAATTGGCGTGTCGAAGATTTTTTGAAGGAAGAAGAAGCGCGGGTAAGCGTGTCGCTGGAGAACCGGCGCGTGGAGCTGCGCTGCTGGCGCTACGACGTAAAGGGGGTGCGGGGATTTGTCGTCCCGGTTTATTTTCTGGACGCCGATCTTGCGGCCAACGCGGAAGGCGACCGCAACCTCACGGGCACGTTGTATGGAGGGGATGCGTATTACCGGCTGTGCCAGGAAGTCCTGCTAGGGATCGGCGGTGTGCGCATGCTGCGCGCGCTGGGATACAAGGAGCTGACGCGCTACCACATGAACGAGGGGCACGCGGCGCTGCTGGCGCTGGAACTCCTTGGAGAGGAAGCGGAAAAGGCCGGGCGTGATTCGATTATCGGAGAAGATATCCAGAACGTGCGCAGCAAGTGCGTATTCACGACGCACACGCCGGTTCCGGCGGGCCACGACCGCTTTCCGATGGAGTACCTGACGAGGGCGTTTCCGGGCCAGCATGGTTTCTTTGACTTGAAGGATGCGAGGTCCGCGGATCTAGTGAAGCGCGTGCTGCAAGCGGGGCAGGATTATCCGGATTTGGCGGAGGCCGCGCGGCGAGGGGCTTCGTTGAATATGACGTATCTGGCGCTGAGTTTGAGCACCTACGTCAACGGAGTGGCCAAACAGCACGGCGAAACTTCGCGGCAGATGTTTCCGGAAGTGCCCATCGAAGCGATCACGAACGGGGTACACGCGGGGACGTGGGCTTCGCCCGCCATTCAGCAGCTTTTTGACCGCTACATTCCGACCTGGCGGGAGGACAACTACAGCCTGCGCGGGGCGCTGGGGCTGGCGCCGGAGGAGGTGTGGTCGGCGCATCTGATCGCCAAGCATGAGCTGCTGGAAGTGGTGCGCAAGAAAACCGGGCTGAAGCTCGACCCGGAGATATTCACCATCGGATTTGCGCGGCGGGCCACGGGCTACAAGCGAGCGGACCTGATCCTCACCGATCTGGAGCGGCTTCGGGAGATGGCGAAATCCGCGGGGCGCTTTCAGATTATTTATGCGGGAAAAGCGCACCCCCATGACGGAGGTGGGAAAGAGATCATCCGGCGGATTTTTCAGGCGAAGAAGGCGCTGCGGAAGGTGGTGCCGGTCGTTTTTCTGGATGAGTACAACCTGGAGCTGGGCGGGAAGATCACGGCGGGTGTCGATCTGTGGCTGAACACGCCGCAGTTTCCGCTGGAGGCGTCGGGCACAAGCGGGATGAAGGCGGCGCTGAATGGCGTGCCGAGCCTGAGCATTCTGGATGGCTGGTGGGTGGAGGGACACATCGAGGGGATTACGGGATGGTCGATCGGAGAATCGCGAAGGGCGGTTGGTCCAACGGCGGCGACGGACAACCAGGCGGAAGCCGAGTCGTTGTACGCAAAATTAGAAAATGTGATTTTGCCGATGTTTTATAAGGAACGAGGGCGGTACCTGGAAGTGATGAAACACGCGATCGCGATCAATGGATCATTCTTCAATACGCAGCGGATGGTGCAGCAGTACATTACGGACGCGTACCTGCGGTAAGGCGGCGGCGCGCGAAGCCGGTGTCGTTCCGTCTATTGCGGGGCGTGTGGAATCTTTTTGTCGCCACGCAGCTCGGCGGCCATGTCCAAAATGTTGGGCTTGGCGAAGTACTCGAAGAAGTTCCATTTGCCGTACTTTTCTTTCAACGCGGGCAAGGCGGCGTTTACGAGGACGTCGCCTGTTTTTCCGCCGTCCAGGGCCTTTTTCACGATAGCGCGAAGATTGATGAGGTAATCGTGGAAGTCGGTTACGTCGGCGTTAGCGCCGCCGCCGCGAGATCGATGAATAAAACTGCAAGAAAAGGACAGAACAGGTAAGAGCATTTGTTGGTTTGCATGATTGGCTATCCTACTTGAAGCAATTTGTCGTGCAAGTGATAAAGAGCATGGGTTCCGCAACTCGATTGGAAAGATCGAAGCATTCCAGCGCGGGGCAGATCAACGTAAGCGGTTCTTGTACATGGCCATGCCCACTGCGGCGTCCATGCCGATTTTTTCGAGGGCGCGGACTTCGCGAAGTGTTTTGATGCCGCCCGCGGCGATGATGGGATGCGAGGTGGCGGCCCTTAACTGGCGAAACCAGGCGAGGTTCGCGCCGGTCATGGTGCCTTCGCGATCGACATCGGTGCAGAGAAAGCCGGCGCAGTAGGGTTCGAGCTGCGCCATTACGCTTTCCGCACGAAGCGCCAGGCGGCGGCGCCATCCATTCACGGCGATGCGGTTTTTCGCGGTATCCAGCGCGATGATGATGCGGCTGGGGTGAAGCTGTTTGGAGAGGTGGCGTAGGAAGCTGGTGTGCACTTGGCCTTCCTGAAATGCGGCGCTGCCAATAATGATTTGTTCCGCGCCCCAACGAGCGACTTCCGCCGCGCGAACTGCCGTGCGAATGCCGCCACCGACGCGGACTTTCATTTTGTACTGGCGGCGCGCTGTTTGGCAGAGTTTGCGGGCGATCTTATGGTTGCCGGCTTTTCCCATGGCGGCGTCGAGGTCGATTACGTGCAACCACTCGTGTTCCTTGAACCTTTCGAGCAGGCCGAAAACATCCGCAACGGCGAGTTCGCGGTGGCGTCCGTGGACAAGCTGCACCGCTTGGCCGTCTTGCAAATCGATGCACGGAATCAGCACGGCAGCCGCACCTCGATGCCGTGAGCAGCCAAGTATGCTTTCAGGGTGCGGATGGGTTGCACACGGTCGTGAAAAATGGAAGCGGCTAGGGCGGCGTCAGCCGCACCCTGAGCGAAGATCTCGGCAAAGTGTTCCGGGAGTTTCGCGCCGCCAGAGGCGATTACGGGTACGGGGACCGATTTCGAGATCGTGGCGGTCAGAGAGATGTCAAAGCCGCTCTGGGTGCCGTCGCGATCGACGGAGGTCAGCAAGATTTCGCCTGCACCAAGTGCGACGCCTTCTTTTGCCCAGACAATGGCGTCGCGGCCGGAGTAGTCGCGGCCTCCGCGCACCATGACGTGCCAACGGTCACCACTGCGCTTTGCATCGATGGCGAGAACAACAGCTTGGGCGCCAAACTCGTTCGATAACTCGGTGATTAGCTCCGGGCATGCGACGGCGGCAGTATTCACGGTTATTTTGTCGGCACCGGCGCGCAGGACGGCGCGGGCATCCTCGAGGGTTCGAATGCCGCCCCCCGCGGTGAGTGGAATGGCGAGTTCCGCGGCGACCCGGCGGATGGTTTCCAGAAATGTCGGACGACGGTCGCGTGACGCAGCGATGTCCAGAACAACTAGTTCGTCAGCTCCTTCGGCGTTGTAGCGCGCTGCCAGCGTTACGGGATCACCAGCATCACGCAGGCCAGCGAAGTTCACACCCTTTACGACGCGTTGGCCGTCGGTATCGAGGCAGGGAATGATCCTATGAGCCAGGCTCATGCCGCGAGCCTCAAGAAATTCCGAAGCACGCGAGCGCCGGCTGCGCCGCTCTTTTCCGGGTGAAACTGCACGGCGTAGATGTTCTTTTCTTCGAGCACAGCGGCAAATTCGGCGCCGTGGATGCAAGTGGCCACCGACGCGGCATGGGAATCGATGGCAGCGTAGGAGTGGGCAAAATAAAAGTACGCGTGCGGGTCCAAGCCTTCGAGGAGGCGCGACTCGCGTTTCGGCTGCAACTGGTTCCAGCCCATGTGCGGCAGCTTAACAATTGGCGGCAATGCGCGGATGCTGCCGGGGAACAATTGCAAGCCAGCGAGAGCGGGCGCTTCTTCACTGGCGTCGAAGAGCGCTTGCAATCCCAGGCAAATGCCGAGGAAGGGCACACCGCGTCCGATGGCTTGGAGAAGCGGAGTGCGCAGGTGGAGTTCGTCGAGCACGCGGATAAGAGCGGCATAGTGGCCGACACCGGGGAGAAGCAAGGCGTCCGCTTTCGCAATGCCCGCGGGGGAATTAGCGCGTAGGAATTGGGCGCCGAGGCGCTGGAGGGCGTGCTCGACAGAGACGACGTTGCCGGCGCCGCAATCGACGAGGGTGACCTTCAGAAAAGCCCCTTGGTGGTGGGCAAGACGCGTTTCAAACGCTTGTCGCGCGCTACGGCAAAGCGGAGTGCGCGCGCAAACGCTTTGAACATGGCCTCGACCTGGTGGTGCGAGGAACGGCCGTAGAGTGTGCGGAGGTGCACGTTGGCGCGGGCGGATTGCGCGAAGCCTTGGAAAAAATCTTCGACGAGTTCGGTCTGAAAATCGCCGACGCGCTGGGCTGAAATGCGGGCCTTTACCACGCAGTAGGGGCGCCCTCCAAGATCGACCGCGGCGGCAGCCAGGGTTTCGTCCATGGGCATCAGAAAATAACCGGCACGGAGAATGCCGCGCTTGCTGCCGAGCGCCTTTTGTACGGCTTCTCCGAGGGCGATGCCGACATCCTCGACAGTATGGTGCTGGTCCACGTCGAGGTCGCCGCGTGCTTTCAACTGCAGGTCAAACGCGCCATGCCGGGCCACTAGCGTGAGCAGGTGATCGAGAAACCGGATTCCCGTGGTGACACGCGATGTTCCGCGGCCGTCCAGATTCAGCCGCAGCCGAATGTCGGTCTCCTTTGTTTTTCGATGAATGGTTGCCGCACGTGGCATTCTGATTTCCTATCTGTTCGTGATTTCAGAGGAGGGGCTTGCACTCCCGCTGAATCGAGCTAACAAGTGTGTGCATCTCCGCAGGCGTTCCAATGGTGATGCGCACGAATCCGGGTGCAATCTCGCGGCTCCGCTCGCGGAGAAGAATTCCGCGCTTTTCCAATCGCCGGAACAATGACGGGCCTTGGGGGCCGAAGTCGGCGAGCAGGAAATTTCCCGCGCTAGGATAAGTCCGCACTCCAAGCCGTGCTAGTTCGCGAGCGAGCCAGCCGCGCCAGAGCTTTATGTTCCGGACGTGCCGCTGGAGCGTTTTGCAGTCGCGGACGGCGGCTTCCGCGGCCACCAGCGCGGCGAGGTTGACCGGGAACGGCGGCATGGCGCGCCTTAGCATCTCGAGAGAATCTTCGCGGGCGATTACCACGCCCAGGCGGAGCGCGGCGAGGCCGGCGGCTTTTGAAAACGTGCGCACCACGAACAACCGAGGATACTTGCGAATCCAAGGCACGACGGTGAGGCCGGAAAAATCGGCATAGGCTTCGTCAATCACAACGGCGGTGCGTGTGGCAGCATGCAGGACCTTCCGCAATTCCGGACGAGAAACGAGTGTGCCGGTCGGATTGTTGGGATTGGCGATGAAAAGCACTCGAGGATTTTTGCGGAGAGCGGCGAGGACGCCCGCGAGAGGAAATTCCATGGCCGCTCCGTAGCGCAGGACATCGATGCGCGCGCTAAAGATCTCCGCATAGTAGCGGTACATGGGAAACGTGGGCTCGCAGATCAGGACGCGGCTTCCTGGGTCGACGAAGGCGTCGAAGAATACGCGCAGGGCATCATCGCCGCCGTTGGCGAGCAGCAGCTCGGCGGGGCGCACACCGAAATGGCGCGCCAGCCGTTCTGCCGTAGCGCCGTATTCGGGGTACATAGCGATCTGTTTGGTCGTGAGGTTTGCCAGGGCACGGCGGACTGCGGGCGAGCATCCCGCCGTGTTTTCGTTGAAGTCGAGGCGCATCTTACCGCGGCGCTCCGGAGCGGGCGGCTCATAGGCTTTTTGCTTCAGAATTGCCTTGCGCAAGGGCAAATGAACCTTCATCGGCGTACCTCCACGGCTCTGGCATGGGCCAGCAGGCCTTCCGCGCGCGCTAGCATTTGGACGTCATCCGCCAGGCGCCGGAATCCTTTCCGGGAGATGGATTGTACGCTGATGCACTTCACAAAATCCGCTGCCGAGAGTCCGCCGCGCCGCCGCGCCCAGCCGCCGGTTGGCAGCACGTGATTGCTGCCGCTGGCGTAATCGCCAAGGGGTTGCGCGCCCCAGGGCCCAAGGAAGACGGTTCCCGCCGCGCGGATGGATTTCAGAAGATTATGGGAATCGTCCGGCAAGCTGAGGTGCTCCGGCGCGAAGCGGCTTATAAACTCGCACGCGGCGGTGGCCGAGGGAGCGAGCACGATCGCGCCTGTTTGCCGGATGGAGGTATGCGCCGGATTGGTGCTGGGGAGTCCGTTCAGTTGCGCGATTATTTCAGCGAGCACGCGGTTCGCCAATGGCTTCGAGGTGGTCACCAGGAAACTGCCCGCGTCAAAGGCATGTTCGGCTTGGGCGAGCAAATCCGCCGCGATCCAGCGTGGATTGCCCCGGGTGGCAAAGACCATCGCCTCGGTGGGCCCCGCGGGCAAATCTATAGCACAATCACTACTTACAAGCTGCTTCGCCGCGGTCACGAAACGATTGCCGGGACCAAAAATCTTTTCGACGCGCGGGATGCTCTCGGTTCCGTAAGCCAGCGCGCTGATGGCTTGTGCGCCGCCCACGCGCGCCACTTCCGTTATTCCCAGAAAAGATGCCGCTGCCAGGAGTTCTTCATTGGGCCGCGGGCAAACGACAACCACGCGCTTCACGCCGGCAACCCTGGCGGGCACCACGGTCATCACCAGGGTCGATAGCAGCGCAAACCTTCCTCCCGGGATGTAGCAGCCGATGGTTTCAATGGGCCGGATGATCTGGCCAATCTTGACGCCCGGTTCGACTGCGACGGTCCACTCCTTTGGCAACTGCTTTTTCGCAACGATGCGAACGTTGCGTGCAGCGTGCTCCAGGGCGCGCAAAAAGCTCGAGCTGACACTTTTTCTCGCAGCCTCCATTTCCCGCCGGGAAATCCAGATGCGGCCGCGACTGCCAGCATCGCCGTCCAGTTTCTTTGTCCACGCCAACAGTGCCGCATCGCCGCGGCTCCGCACCTCGCTGACAATGCGGACCGCGATGCGCTCCGCTTCGATGTCGCGCTGCCTCCGGGCCAGCAAAAGTTGTTTCTCGAGCGCCGCCGTAAGTTTGAGGATGCGCATCACAAGACAATCTTGTTCAAGGGGTACTCGACGATCCCCTGGGCCTTGGCGGCCTTGAGCTTCGGCAGAATCTGCCGCACCACGGCTTCTTCAATGATGGTATTGACGGCTACCCACTCGGGATCGCTGAGTGTCGAGATGGTGGGGTTCTTCAATGCCGGCAAGACATTCAGCACCCCCGCGAGATCGTCGCGCCGCACATTCAGCAACAATCCCACTTTGCTGGCCGCGGCAATGGCTCCCTGCAACATGAGGATCAGGCTTTCCGCTTTTTCGCGTTTCCAGGCATCGGCAGAGGCGGCACGGTTCATGATGAAGACGGTCGCGGATTCGATGACGGTATCCACGATGCGAAGGTGGTTGGCGCGTAAGGACGAGCCGGTTTCCGTCACTTCCACGATGGCGTCGGCAAGCTGCGGGACTTTAACTTCGGTTGCGCCCCAGGAGAACTCCACGCGGGCTTTCACGCCGTGGAGTGCCAGATATTTTTCCGTGATGCGGACGATTTCGGTGGCGATGACTTTTCCTTCGAGGTCGCGCGCTTCGCGAATGGAGGAATCTTCGGGAACGGCCAATACCCAGCGGACACGCGCGAGCCGCTGTTTGGCATAGACCAGCTCGGCCAGCTCCGCAACGTCCGCGCCGGTCTCCACAACCCAGTCGTGGCCCGTAATTCCCGCGTCCAGCGCGCCCGTCTCGACGTAACGGGCCATCTCCTGCGCCCGGACCATCAGGCATTCGATTTCCGGATCATCGATGGCCGGCACGTAGCTCCGCGAACCGAGGGTTATTTTCCAGCCTGCGCGGGAGAACAAATCAATGGTCGCCTCCTGGAGGCTTCCTTTTGGTACGCCAAGTTTGAGCGGGCTCACGATTTGCTCTCCTGCCGGTACACGTTCTCTGGCGCAAATGTCTTTTTCTCGATCACTCGGGCGGTTCCGTCTTCCTCCATTTTTCGAAAGAAGCAACTGCGATAGCCTTCGTGGCACACGCCGGGGCCGACGGCTTCGACGCGCACGAGGAGGGCGTCGGCGTCGCAATCGATACGTAGCTCCTTTACTTTGAGGACATGCCCGCTGGATTCACCCTTTTTCCAGAGACGATTGCGGGAACGGCTGAAAAAGACCACTTCGCGCGTGCGCCGGGTTTCCGCCAGCGCTTCGGCATTCATGAACCCGAGCATGAGCACGTCCCCGGTAAAATGGTCCTGTACGATTGCGGGCAGCAGCCCGGCGGCCTTTTCGAATGCGATTTCCACGTCCATCTCCTTCTTAAAGTAAGCTCCCGAAAAACAAAAAACCCGCTGGGGCTTGTTGCGCCAGCGGGCCGATGAGTGCTTTGTTTAGCGAATCGCTATGCACACCTCAGCAGGCGCGGCGTGTGGCCGTGATGATGGTGATGCGCGCGCGCAGTGAGTGCGTGGTTCATGGTGAAAAACCAATGTAGTGAAAACTGCGCTGCGTGTCAACTACAGGATTTTGTGGCGATGGGGAGGAGCGGGGCGCGGAGAAATCTCAGGAGCGGGTGACGGAGCCGGGGGGAGCGCCGGCGCTGTAATTGACGGTCATTTTCAGGTGCACGGCGATGCCGGCTTTGTTGTTGGGGAGCTTCTCAACGCGAACGACTTCGGCGAGATACTCGCAGTTCATGGGGTCGTGGGGAGAAGAGTAGGGGAAGGTGACGAAGACGCGCATGCCGGGATAGTAGGATTCGCGGCGCGTGGTGAAATAGATACCTTCCTTGGAGGCGTTGACACTGATGGGCATATCCTCGAAGTGCTCGTCACGGGGTTCGGAGGGGCGCACGCGGAGGGGCCGGGCAATTTTCGCCCGGCGACTGCGGCGCTGCTGGTCGACCGGCTTTGCGGGCTGTTCTGGCATGATGGCTTCTGGGTCAGGCAAGGGCTGATTCCACTATTCGCGCAGAAGGTTGAAACGTCAAGGCGGTGCGGTGTATCAGATAATGAAGGAAGAGTGCCGGTTTTTGGCGGAATTGGGAGAAAGAGCATGGGCGAGAAAATACGGAAGGCGGCCGAGGATTGGAAGAAACAACTGACGCAGAATCAATACTATGTGACTAGGCAGAAGGGGACGGAGCCGCCCTACACAGGGGAGTACGAGGACACCGAGACTCCGGGAACTTATAAGTGCGTGTGCTGCGGGCAGGCGGTGTTTCGTTCTGAAACGAAGTATCACTCGGGATCGGGATGGCCGAGTTTCTACGCGCCGGCCGGTGACGAGGCAGTGGAAAGCGAAACCGACACGAGCCACGGGATGAGGCGGACGGAGGCGAAGTGCAGCCGGTGTGACGCGCACCTGGGGCATGTGTTTGAGGATGGGCCGCAGCCAACGGGATTGCGATACTGCATCAATTCTGCGGCACTGGAATTGGACGAGGACTAAAAGAGAAGCGACCCGAGGGAGTGGGGGTGCTTGAGTGAATTTGGCGATGCCGAGGCCGGATGGGCAGGGCCGATTTTTTAGGCTGCGGGGCAAGAGCAGGCTACCAACTCGGCGACAGGATCGCTTTCGCGAGCCCACACACCGAGGAGGAGCACTTTGGTGCCAGCAGGATACTTGAAAACGTAATAGGTATTGGACAGCCCTTCGACTTCGAAGAAGCCCGGGCGACGCGGATCAGGCCGCGAAGGAGCGCCCGAACTGAGGAGCAGGCGGAGTTCGGCCATAAGTTCCGGCGAATGGTTCCGCAGGTCTTCGACGAGGGGCGGTTTTTTGTGTATCGTCAGCATGATGAAGTTTCTCCGCCGCAAGCAGCTTATCGTTTCCCTCATTCGATAAGACGCAGAAAAACGAAAAAAGTTTCATGAACCGCAACATCTTATAGGTACATTTTTCGCGGCGGCCCTTGGGGGTCTTATAGTTCACATGGGGCTGTAACACTAGATGCAGCAGGCGCAGTTTTCGTGATTTGCAACGGAGGGGCGCCAAGCCGGGGAGTGTTTCACCAGGCAGACTGCGGCGGGGACATCCCCAGCGCGATACAACCTGCTCAGGACAGGCCAAGGGAAAGGGCCAGACACATGAATTGCGGGGAATAGGAAGGGGGACGGCGAATGACGGGGTAGCGCACATTGAGGAGTATGGCAAGGAAGGCGGCGGCGGGGTCTCTTGCGGGCGAGCCGGCCACAAATACAAATAGGCAGACGGCCCATTTTTTGTTGTAATAAGGCAAGCGATACTATCTCCATCGGTACTTGCGCGGCGGCTTTTTCCCTGAGATAGTGCTCAGATTACATTGCCCGGCAGTACTGGAGACGGTGAAAAAACTGCGATGAAAAAAAGCTCGAAGAATGAAAAAGGCTCGTTTGGCAAAGACCGCCGCCGGAAACATCACCATTTTTTGGTGACGGTGGCGTATGGGGACGGCGAGAAGTTCGGCCGAGTGTACACGGACAAGGAGAAGGCCACGCGCTTTGCCGAACGGCAGCGGCGCTCGCCGGTGGTGAAGTCCGCGCGGGTGACGCTAGTATCCTGAGCGCGGAAGTTTTCTTGTTGCGATGGCAATCACGGGTGGCGAAGGGAAGAACCCCCTTGTCGATGCTCGGGAGGCGTGTTATAAAAAGAAGTGAAGTTAAGCGGCCTTAGTATAGTGGTAGTACGGAACCTTGCCAAGGTTCAGGTGTCGGTTCGATTCCGATAGGCCGCTCCATTCAGCTTCTCCTACCTGCAATGTGAGTTTTCCTCAGCCTCATGGATTTCCAGTGAAATTTTGCGGCTTCTGCCGTTAGAATCCCCGCAGCGGGTTTTCCGCGCCGCGGAGAGACGCGTTTTGGAAAAGGTGATCATCGCCGTTGGGAGCACACGCACGCCGAAGTTGCATGCGGTGACCGAAGCGCTGGAGGCGTTTGCGGGGACGCTTGCGCCTGGCGCTACGTTCGAGGTTGTAGGCGCGGAAGTGGAGAGCGGTGTGAGCCACACGCCGGCCAGTTGCGAAGAGCTGATGCGGGGCGCACGGCAGCGCGCGGAAGCGCTGGCAAAATTGGCGCAGGAGACCCGCGAGCCGTGGAACTACTTCGTGGGGCTCGAAGGCGGGCTGGATGTCGTTTACGAGGGTGTGTCCCAGGACGAGATGTTGCGGCACGCGGCGATGAAACAGAATGGGCACCGCCGGGTGTTCCTGGAGAGCTGGGCGTATGTGACCGATGGAACGCGAGGGCACTACGGACGCTCGGGTGGTATCGAACTGCCGGAAGCGCTGGCGCACGAAGTTCTGGAGATCGGCGTGGAGCTGGGGGTGGCGATTGATCGATTTGCAGGAGCGGTGGGGATACGCGACGGGCAAGGCGCGTGGGGAGTACTGTCGGCGAACTTGATTGCGCGTCAGGAAGCTTTTCGCGTAGCGGTGATCGCGGCGTTCGCGCCGTTCTATAATGCGAAGATGTACCGCGCGGCAGCGGCTGCCACGCATTTGTAATTGTTTCGCTTTTTGGGGCACGGTAGAGCCGCGCCCTGGGAAACAGGTCAAGGGAGACCAACCGTGGATATTGTCAAAGGCAATATGGGCTGGATCGAAGTGGTGGTCGGGCCGATGTTTTCCGGAAAGAGCGAAGAGTTGATACGGCGGCTGCGGCGCGCGGAATTTGCGCGACAGCGCGTGCAGATTTTCAAGCCGGCGATCGATGAGCGGTATGCGGTGAATGAGATTATCTCGCATTCCGGGCTGGGTATTCCTTCGGACAACGTCAGCAACGCTTGCGAGATTATGGAGAAAGTGCAGCCGCGCACGGAAGTGATCGGAATCGACGAAGCGCAATTTCTTGGGGATGAGGTCGTGGATGTTTGCACCAAGCTTGCGAATCTCGGCAAGCGCGTCATCGTCGCGGGGCTGGATACGGACTATCGAGGGCGGCCGTTCGAACCGATGCCGCGTTTGCTGGCCGTGGCGGAAGAGATCACCAAGCTGCTGGCCATCTGCGTTCGCTGCGGGAATCCGGCGGTGCACACGCAGCGGCTGGTGGAGAGCGAAGAGCTAATCGTGGTGGGAGCGACGGGGATGTACGAAGCGCGCTGCCGCCGCTGCTTCGAGCCCAATCCCGCACTGGCGAATACCCAGCCAGAAACCGGTCCACAGCTGATTGCCCGCCGCGGTGCCGCAGGAGCGGGCGGAAACTGACAACACCCGCCGTTTCGCGGACCAATTTATGATCATTGAATCGAAGGCACCGACTCGCGTGGATCTTGCGGGAGGGACGCTGGATATTTGGCCGTTGTACCTGTTTCATCCAGGAGCGGTGACGGTGAATGTGGCGATCTCGCGGTATGCGTCTTGCGTGATTCAAACGCATGCGGCTGGCGACCAGCGGATCAAGTTGGTCTCTCGCGATACCAAGCGCGAGGAAAGCTTTGGTTCTTTCGCGGCGCTGGTGAAGGCAAAACGCTACCGGCTGCCGCTCTTGGCGGAGATCGTGAAGTTTTTTCAGCCGCAGGGCGGGTTCACACTTACGACCGATTCGGAGGCGCCGGCGGGTGCGGGAATCGGCGGATCGAGCGCCATGGCCGTGGCGATCTGCGCGGCGCTGGACCGCTTCACGGGAGCGGGGAAGAGCAAGGTCGATTGGATTCACATCAGCCGGGATGCGGAAGCTATCGTCATCCGCGTGCCAACGGGGACGCAGGACCACTATCCGCCAGCATTTGGAGGGGCTGCGGCGATCGAGCTTCCGCCCGGCGGCGAGCATCGTGTGGAATTGCGGGTGAATCTCGACGAGCTGGAACGCCGGCTAGTGGTTTGTTATACGGGGAAGCCGCGGCAATCGGGCATCAATAATTGGGAAGTATTCAAGGCGCACATCGATGGGAAGCGCGCGATTCCGAAGAATCTGGAGCGCATCTCGGAAACCGCGCAGAAGATGCGTGTGGCCCTGGAAGCGGCCAATTGGGGCGAGGCAGGGCGCTTGATGCGCGAGGAGTGGGGGTTTCGGAAGAAAAACCTGCCTACGATTTCCACCAGGACCGTTGACCGGATTATCGACGGCGCGCGCCGCAAAGGCGCTCTTGCGGGAAAGGTTTGCGGTGCGGGCGGCGGTGGATGCGTGGTGCTGCTGATCGAGCCGGAGGCGCGCGAGCGGGTCGAACAGGCCGTGGTGGAAGCTGGCGGCGAAGTGCTGCCCATGAAGATCGACCGGCAGGGCGTGCAAGTCGTTTCCCGCTAGACAAAAACCATGCCTGTTTGAGGACATAGGAACCCCCGTTGTCCGGTCGAGGATACAGTGTTGCTTTCCTCACGGACAGTTAACCGGAGCGCCCCCTGAAAAAACCGGGGTATCTGTTCAATGGGCACCGTGCATCGTAGAATGTGAGAGTGGGCCTGGGGGCAGGCCCGGGCATTCATGTCAAACTGGCTAACCATCGCGCTGTTGATTTTCCTCTTTCCCGATGCGGACGTACCCCGCGTCAACAGTCTTCGTCCGCCGGCGAACCCGGTGGAGGCTTTTCCCTTGGGCGAAGAGATTCCGGTTTTCCCTGATCGTGCGGCCATGGCGAATGAAGCTCAGGGGCAGTCCCAGAGCCAGGCGGAGAGCAAGACGCAGAACGGGGCCAAGAGTACGACGCTCAAAGAGAGTTCAAAACTCGCGCTGATTCGTTATGTTTCGGGTGAATTCGCCAAGGCCATCAAGCCGCTCCCAGCGGGCAAGGAAGGCTTTCTTACCTACGCCGGGAAGCCGGTTAATCTGGAAATACTGGACCGCGCGGTGGCCACGCACGGTGCGGCTGTGAATACCGGCGATGACGTGCAGATCACCAGGCTGGAATTCCGCGGACATCTGATCGCGGTGGACGTAAATGGCGGGGGCCGAGGCAAGAGAAGCTGGCGCGATCATCTCCACATCGACATGGGCGGCAGCA
>JAYVMO010000016.1:0-13585 GCA_043758915.1 Acidobacteriota bacterium
TTCCAACTTGGCAATTCCTTCTCACTCGCGCCCAAAGCGACACAGCTCGTCACCCACGGCATCTACTCTCGCATTCGCAATCCCATTTACGTCTTCGGCGCCGCCGTCATAGCCGGACTCTTCCTGTTTCTCGACCGTCCCTATCTCTTGCTCCTTCTACTGATCGTCATTCCACTCCAATTCTTCCGCGCCCGCGCCGAAGCCCGCGTCCTCGAAGAAAAATTCGGCGACCGATTCAGGCAATACAGGGCCACGACTTGGTTTTAGGAATTTATCACCTGCTTTTGGAAATTTAATGCGCCTCGGTCGGGTACTCCATTTTGGAGCTACGAATCTCTGAGGTGGCTATTTCGCAGTCGCCCCTTAACGCAGCAACTCCACGCCCGCTTTGCTCGCCGCCGCCCGCAGACGATTGTCCAGCGTCGCCAACGGCAACCCCGCTCGCCGAGCCAGTTCCAAATACACCGCGTCGTACGCCGTCAGTTGAAAGGTTCGTGCCATCGTCAGCACATCTCCAATGGGCGGCGGCCCCGCCTCCACTTCAATCCCCGCTAACTTCAAACCCTCCATTTCGGCAATACTTTGATCCGCCTCTGCGGCATCGACAATTTTTCTTCGCTCCGCCACCAATACTCCATTTGCAAATTCCACTTGCCACAACTGCGGCACAATTGCCCCAAGGCCCCCGCGCATGCTATCTCGGACTTGCACGGCATAAGGATCCACAGGCTGATCAATGAACCAAGAGAGCGCCACCGAGGCGTCCAATACGAACCGGCTCAACGCCGCCCTTCCTCAATCAGATCCTTGGTGGTGATTCCGGGATGAGGTTTTGCTTTCTTCCGGATATTCTCAATGGCGGCAAAGATCTCGTCGATGTCAGTTTCGCTTTTGACCGGCCCCATCACCGCCTTGAGCTTCCCCCGCTTGGTGATCCCGATCCTCTCCCCGCGCCCGGCGCGCTCCACCAGCTCCGAAAGCTTCTGCTTCGCCTCAAACAAGCCCACTGTGCGCATCGGCCTCTCCTCTTAACAAACAACCTAGATGAATAGTCTAGATGATTAATCGGTTCAACGCAATGGCCAGACCACTATCGGGACCGTCCCAACCGTCCAATTCACGTCCACTCCCGCTCCATTCGAATGCTACTAAAAATGGTCTTGACAGGGTAGTACCCAGTCGCGTATGCTGTTCTTGTCTTTCACGGCGGAGAAGACAGCTAGGGATTCCCTTGCACGCTTCTCTCGTGCAAGCCAACTTATGCGCCCCCGCCGCGCGGTCCTTCTAACTCCTTTCCAATCAACACATCCACGCCAGTTACCTTTTTATAACTATATCGCGCTCGTAACTCCTTTAGAATCCGCACTTATGGAAGTGTTGATTTCAAAGAACTTCAAATCCTTCAGAATCAACACTTACAAAAAACATAGGGGGGAGGGGGTGTTATGGTTAACCAGACACCCGACGATCGATCGCAGACTCCGTCTCGGTCGGAGAGATTCCGACCCTGTCGGAAAGGGTGTCTGTCCCGAACGACCACCCGGAGTGTGGGATTTCTCTTCACACCTGCAAAGCCGGGCAATCCTTGCGCTCGACCCTCATCTGCATTACATTTCATCTCTTCCAGAAGCACAGATCCAAGGGAACCCACGCACACCATCGCAAACGGGCTGGGAGCAAGGTTGACCGGTGGGCGAGTTACCACTAGACAGATTCTGATATCCCGCGTTAATGAGTTGTACCAAGAACCTAGCGGAACGGGCTCGCATTGGTTCTTTCCTGCTACCCTGAAATTGCGCACGGACATGAGCGGACGTAGGGATGTGGAAAACTCGCTTACGCGGCTTGTGCGCGGGGAGACACACGTGAAGATGGCATGGCTTGGTCTTGTGGTGGCTGGAATCTTGGGTTTGGCGGGTGCGGCGGCGATGGGCCAGGCACCGGGCAGGAGTCCGGCGAACGCTTACGATGGGCTTGCGCGAGGTGACAGCAACCATGTATCGCGCACGACGAAGGCGGTGAATTACCGGCGAGCGGGGGGATCGACGAAGATCGATTTTCACGGAACGGAATTGATGCCACAGGCCGCGGGCGAGGCCAAAGTGGAAAGCAAGAGCAACCGCATCGAGATCGACGCGAAATTCGAGAGGCTGGAAGAGGCCACCAAGTTTGGCCTGGAATATCTGACCTACGTGTTGTGGGCGATATCGCCGCAGGGGCGCGCGGTGAACCTGGGCGAGGTGGCGTTGAAAAACGGCAGCGGGCGAGTGAAGGCCATCACGGACATGCAGACGTTCGGCATGGTGGTGACCGCGGAGCCTTATTTTGCGGTGACCCAGCCGGGCAACGTGGTGGTGCTGGAGAACGTTTTTGGCGCGCGGACGCTGGGTACAGTGGAAAACATCGAAGCCAAGTATGAGTTGCTGGGACGAGGGAATTATTCGTCATCGAATACCAAGATTGAGGGCGCCATTTTCGGGATCGACAGAAAGACGCCGCTGGAACTGTTTGAAGCGCGGAATGCGGTGAGAATCGCGCACATCGCGCAGGCGGACAAGTATGCGGCATCGACAGTGGCCAAGGCGGAGCAACAACTGAAGGGCGCGGAAAACGTGTACCGGCAGGGAAGAGACAAGAAAACAGTGGAAGCGGCGGCGCGCGAAGTGGTGGAGACCGCGGAAGAAGCGCGCGTGATGGCCGTAAAACAGAAGGCCGAAGAGGACGCACAGGCCGCGGCGACGGCGGAAAAGAAAGCCGCGCGAGATCGCGAGGCCCAGGCGCGCGCGGATGCGGAAGAGGAGAGCAGGAGACGCCAAGAAGCCGAGCAGGCGCGCATGGAAGCGGAAAAGGCCAAAGCCGAAGCGGAACAAATGATGCAGGAAGCCGAGAAAGCCACGGCGGCAGCGCGGGAACAGCAACAGGCTGCACAGACAGCAGCCGAACAGGCGGGGCGAGAAAAGGCCGCCGCTCTAGATCAACAACGCGTGGCGGAAGCCGAAACAGAAAAGGCGCGGCAAGCCGCGGCTAAGGCAGAAGCGGAAAAGGCGCAGCTTCGCACGCAATTGCTGAATCAATTGAATGCGATCCTGCAGACGCGCGACTCCGCGCGGGGCCTGATCGTGAACATGTCGGATGTGCTGTTCGACACGGGCAGCGCGACGCTGAAACCGGGAGCGCGGGAAAAGCTGGCGAAAATTTCGGGGATCGTGCTGGCGCATCCCGGGCTGAACCTGCAGATCGAAGGTCACACGGACAGCGTGGGAAGCGATGAATTCAACCAGCAGCTTTCGGAACGGCGCGCGGATGCCGTGCGGGATTTCCTGGCGGAGCAAGGAGTTCCGGGGTCGTCCATCACCGCGCGCGGATTTGGTAAGACGCAGCCGGTGGCTTCGAACGATAGCGCGGAAGGGCGGCAGAGAAACCGGCGGGTCGAACTGGTGGTGAACGGCGCGGCCATCGGCACGGGGGCCGCAAACGGGGCAACGATTCCTGAATGAGGACGGCGGCGCGGCAGAGAGGAAAAAGCGTCCGGGTCAGACCCGGCAGATTTTCCCATCGTTCGGATTGAGAAATCAAAAAAAGGCCACGGCGGTAGGTCCTGTCACTTGCACAAAATCTGTTGCATGCCTCAGGATATGAGGTTCATCGTGTGAAATTTTGGTCCTATCCAGCTCCTGGAGGAAACCGCGAGGATGCCCAGCAGCCCGGATGTTTTGATTATTGGCGCAGGGCTGGCAGGTCTGTGCTGCGCGCGGAAGCTTCAGGAAGCGGGCGTCAGTTTCCAGATCGTCGAGGCTGCGGACGGCATCGGCGGGCGCGTGCGCACGGATGAAGTAGACGGCTTTCTGCTCGACCGCGGATTTCAAGTTCTGCTCACCGCTTATCCGGAAGCGCAGCGCGTTCTGGATTACTCGCAGCTCGAATTGAAATCTTTTGCCGCGGGCGCGTTCTCCTGGTTCGCGGGGCGCCTGAACAAGCTGGTGGATCCCTGGCGCGTGCCGGGGATGTGGCGCGAAGTTTTTCGTTCGGATTTCGGCACGCTGGGCGACAAACTGCGCATCGCGCGTCTGCGCAGCCGGCTCAAGCGGACGTCATTGGAACAAATTTTCCGCTGCCCGGAACGCAGCACGAAAGACGCCCTGCAAGCCGAAGGATTTTCCCGGGAGATAATTCACCGCTTTTTTCGTCCGTTGTTTGGCGGCATTTTGCTCGACGGCGAATTGAAAACCTCGAGCCGCATGTTCGAATTCATCTTCAAGATGCTGGCGGAAGGCGATGCGAGCGTGCCCGCGCGCGGCATGGGCGCGATCCCGGCGCAACTTGCGGCGAAGCTTCCGCCGGACGCCATGCGGCTGAACGCGCGCGTGGAATCGCTGCACGAGAACGAAATCACGCTCGCGGGCGGCGAAGCGCTGCGCGCGCGGGCGATTGTGGTGGCCGCCGACGGCCCGGCTGCCGCGCATCTCGTGGGCGAAGCCGAGCCGGCCTCGCGCAGCGTCACCTGTTTCTACTACTCGGCCGAAGAGCCGCCGGTTCCCTACCCCATGCTGGTGCTCAACGGGGATGGGGCTGGCCCGGTGAATAATTTCACGGTGATGACGCAGGTGGCGCCGTCCTACGCGCCGCCGGACAAACACCTCGTCTCCGTATCGGTGCTCGGCACGCAGCAGCTTACGGACGCGCAGCTCGGCGGGTTCATCATCGCGCAGATGAAAAATTGGTTCGGGCCGGTGGCGCGTTCGTGGCGATTCCTGAAGAGCTACCGCATCCCGCACGCCCAGCCGCAGCAGTTTCCTGGCGCGCTGGAGCCGCCCGAGCGGCCGGTGCGGGTGCGCCCCGGCGTGTACCTCTGCGGTGACCATCGCGATACGGCTTCGATCAATGGCGCGATGATCAGCGGCCGCCGCGCTGCCGAGGCGGTCGTCGCGGACCTCTCCCGCAACTGACTTTTCCACATGGTTCCATGGGGGAGTCCTTCCGTACTATTGACCGCATTACTAACGGACTTCGAAACTGAGCACAGTATGGCTCGCTATTCCGCCTTTCTCGGGCTCAGCGTGGAGGTGCAGTACCACGCCGGGGCAATCCTTCTGTCCGCCTCGGGTAGGTTCGTCGCGGATTCCGGGCGGTCGATCTTTCTGGAACAGCACATCGTGCAGCGGGGACAGCAAAAGCAGTTTCGCTGGGAAATTCCGTATCAATGTATCGTGCGCATTCGGGAGAAACAGGACGCTGGTGCCGCAGCAGCTAGTGCTTCGCCCGTTGCCGGTGGCGCGGACGCCACGCAACGCACCGTCTCCCGCGCGGAGCCGCCGAATCAAGCCAGCGCAGCAGCCACCTCTCGCGCCGCACCCTCCCTGCTTCCTTTGCCGAATCCACCGAAAACCGCCTGAAGCGATTGGTCTTCTTTTCCTGGCCGCGACTGGGGCTGCGCGTTTCAGCTACAATCGAATCCGCAATTCCCAGAATCGGCGCGCTCGCGTCCTGGCATCCATGGCTGCGCATCCGGAGGCTTCCTTGAATCCCGCAATCGGCCCCGCAAAGATCGGTTTGATTGGCCTGGGCCTGATGGGCCGCCCTATGGGCATGAATCTCTTGAAGGCCGGGCACGCGTTGACGGTTTGGAACCGCACGGCCTCGCGCGCGGACGAACTTGTCGCTGCGGGCGCTACGCTGGCCAAATCGCCGCGCGAAGCAGCTGCCGGCTGCGACGTTCTGCTCACCGTTGTCAGCGATCCGCCTGCTCTCGAAGAAGTTCTCTGGGGTTCCGGAGGAACGACGGTAGGGAAAGAGGGCGGCGCCCTTTCCGCTCTAAGAAGTGGCAGCATGTACATTGATTGCAGCACGGTGTCTCCCGCGCTGGCACGCAAGATTGCCGACGCGTGCGCCGAGCGCGGGGTGCGCTTCCTTGACGCGCCCATGACTGGGGGCGATTGGGGCGCCAAGAAAAGCGAACTCATCTTCATGGTTGGCGGCGATGCGGCGACGCTGAAGGATGCCGAGCCGATCCTCGGTGTACTGGGGAAAAAGTGGTTTCACCTCGGGCCCAACGGCGCCGGCCAAACCATCAAGCTGGCTATGAATCTGATCCTCGCGCTGCAAGTGGATGCGCTCGCCGAAGCGCTCGCCCTGGTCACCGGCGCCGGCCTTCCCGGTGAAAAACTTGTGGAAGTGATGCAGTCCAGCATGGCCCGCGCGCCGGTGCTGGACATCAAATCGCAGAATCTGCTTAAAGGCGACTACACACCCAGTTTTCCTCTGCGGCTGATGCACAAAGACATGGGCTTGGCGCTGGATCTCGCCAAACAACTCGGCATCGAGCTACCCGCCGCTACGGCAGCGTACGGCACCTACGGCGCCGTCAAAGCCGCGGCGCGCGAAGATCTCGACTATTCCGCGGTGATGAAATTTTGGAAACACTGACCTATTTTCGAACGCAGCTAGGGCCGGGCGTTCGGCGAGAAGAAGCCGATGGGCAGATCGCGCGAAGTGCGCAAACCGGCGGGGGCGTCGAGAATGACGGGGATGGAATTGACCACTACCGAGGCAGTGGCAATGTCTCCGTGCACGCCACCAGGAATCACCAGGCTGACGTTGGGATGGCCTTGCAGCTCGATGGTGTCGGCGGGATCTTTGGCTCCGACATACATTTGCAGTTCGAGGTAGACAAGTTCTTTTCCAGCGCCGATGCCGCGCGCGATCTGGTGGACGCCAGCGACTTGCCCCGCTTCGACAGTGAGAAATTCGGTTTGGACGCGTTCCTTGGCCACGACCGGTTCGATGGATTCGGTGATTTGATCGACGGGCAGGTTCAAACTGTCCGCCACCATGGCCACGGATTCCGGCAGGCCGACGTGTTTGATCACGCCCGCGGCAACCTTGGCGCGAAATTCCTCGACGCTCATGCCCGCGCCGATTTTTTTCTGCAGCGGCAGGCGGCGTTTTGAGGCGTCCACCACGCGCAGCGCCTTGGCATGCTCGATGCGCTGCGAAACGCCCGCCAGTGTTACCACCAGCTTGTCCATCACGAAGCCGGGGTTCACGCCGGTGCCGACCAGCGCCACGCCCCATTCCTTGGCTGCGGTGTCCAGTTTCGCGGCCAGCTCCGGGTGCGTGCGGTAGGGATAGGACAGCTCTTCGCACGTCGAGACGATGCAGGACTCCGCTTCCAGGCACATCAGCAATTGGTCCATGACCTTGGCCAGCGAAGACGACGTGGAGTGAATGACTACGTCGGCAGCTTGGTCAAGAATTTCCCTGGCGTCCGCGGTAATCTGCACGCCCCAGGGAGCGTCGCTTGCGCCCACCACTTCACCCAGATCCCGGCCCACCTTCGCGGGATCGGTATCGATGGCGCCGATAATTTCGATGGCCTGCTTTTCGCGCATGAGGCGCGCGATGGAAGCTCCGATGGGACCGACACCATATTGGATGGCGCGAATTTTCTTTTTCACGACGTTCTCCGTCCGTTTTCCGATGCGTGCGCGCTCAGCGCGCATTTTTCCGTGTGGCGAAACTTATACGATAAAGGAATTGCGGCGAGCATTCAACGGGTAAGCGGTACGAATGGAGGCGCGGGCGGAGGCACAGGCTAAAGCCTGCGCTATCGGAGCAGGGCGCTGTTGCTGGCGGAGGGGTTGCGCCGCATAATGGCTGCTGCTGCGCCAAGCCTCGAATGGACGGTGACGATATGCCCGCGAAAAAACTGAGCGAAGCCGAAGTGAAGGATCAACTGGCCCGCGCCAAGGGGTGGAGCCTGGTCAACGGCAAGCTGCACCGGGCCTTCGAGTGCAAGGATTTCGTCACCGCGTTCGGGAACATGACGCGCGTGGCGCTGGTGGCCGAATCCATGAACCATCATCCGGAATGGTTCAACGTGTGGAACAAGGTGGTGATCGACCTGAACACCCACAGCGTGAGCGGGATCAGCGACTACGATTTCAAACTCGCGGAAAAAATCAACGAAATTTTCGGCGCGTGAAACGGCTGGCGGGAATCACGGGGCAAGGGAAGGGGTTAGAAGCAGGGCGGGAAGATGCGGGTTTGAAAATCAGAGCATGACCTTCGCGCCTCAACCTCAACGTTCCGCCCGCGGCTTGCTGTTCATCGTGTTGCGCGGGACGGCAGCGCTCCTCATTCTTGGGCTTCTCTTGCACTTTCTTCCACTGGCGCCTTTGCGCGCGGCTATCGCACAAGTTCCGCTCACGCTTTTTCTCATCATTCTTCTCAGCTATCTCCTGACCCACGCGCTGGGCATCTTGAAGTGGCACCTGGTGGTGAACGCCGCGGGCGCGGAACTGGACTTCGCGACGAGCGCGCAATGTTACACGGGCGGGCTCTTTGGAACGCTTTTCCTTCCCTCGATCATCGGCGGCGACGCCGTGCGGCTGGCCGTGGGCCTGCGGCGCAGCCCGCGTCCCACGGCGGTCATTGCCGGGAACATCGCTGACCGCTTTATCGATGTCACCGCCCAGGCTGGCCTGGTGCTGCTGGGGTTGCTGCTGCTGCCGGGTTCCCTCCCCGCCAAACTGCAGTCGGCAGCGCGCAAAGCCATGGTCGTCGGGGCGCTTGCCGCGATTCTCCTTGGGCTCCTGGCTTTTTTTCTTTACCGCCCGCTTCTGGGCGGGCGCTCCATCCGTTTTCGCCGGCGCCTGGCCCGGCTGCGGCACGCGCTGCGCTCGGTGTCGCGCCGCTCGCACGTCCTGTTATTTGGCTGGATGCTCGGCATTTCCATCCAAAGCTTGTTCTTGGTGCTCGCAGCACTGCTAGCCATCTCGTGCGGACTCGTGCTTCCACTCCGCATCTGGCTGTTCGCGTGGCCGCTGGCTAAGCTGGCGGCAGTTCTCCCGCTCACCCAGGGTGGCATCGGCGTTCGCGAAGCCGCGCTCGTCGCGCTGCTGGTCCCCTTTGGCGCGCCGGCTGCTCTGGTGCTGGCCGCAGGGCTGGTGTGGGAAGGCATCATCATTGCAGGCGGGCTGATTGCCGGGTTGATGGCCTTTCTGCTGCGTGGTGCGGAAACCCCACGAACAGGGCCGTAGCGAATTCGCCTCCGCCTCATTCCGTACTCTTGACTCTTCCGCGATCTGCGCCACAATGGTTGAACCCCCTTCCTAGAATTCTCTGTGCAGAGGACTGCCCTCTCCAGTCTCGTTCCTAAGGTTTTGCCGCGATGAAGAAGCGAAACGGGTGGATTGTCGGCGGGCTCGCTCGCGCCGCGCTCCAGCTCACCTCTGCCATGCAGACCATCGAAAGTGGTTGGCTGGAAGTCCGCGGAACTACCGGGAGTTCCCAGCCATGACCGCAGCGCTCGTTCTCGCCCTGTTCCTCGATGACCATGCTCCGCAACCAGATTCGCGGAATGCCAGGAGGCAGCTATGACCGGTAAGAGACTTCGAGTGCTTCTGGCGGAGGACGGGAGCAGTGGAGCAGCGCAAGGCCTGCGCGCACTGTATCCGGAAAGCGCGGGGGGGCTCGACCTCACCATCGTCTCCTCGATCAGTACGGTCCTGCCGACATTGAATGTGGTTGATCCAGAGGTATTGCTTCTGGACCTTGCGCTGCTGCAACCGGAGTCTCTCGACGCAGTGCGGCGCATTCACCGCGCGGCTCCCAAGGTGCCCCTGATTGTCTTTGCCGACCCTGCCGATAAAGAACATGCCGCGAAATGCCTTCACGAAGGGGCGATGGACTATCTGCTGAAGGGGTTCATGGATACACAGACGCTGGGGCGCGTGCTGCGGAACGCCCTGGAGCAGAATACGCTGAAGGGCTTGGCGGACCTTCTGCGTGATCCGCTGACGGGACTCTACATTCGCGATGGTTTTCTCGCGCTCGGGTCGCGGTCGATCGAGGCTGCTCGCCAGGGTGGAGGCACGCTCGTCCTGCTTTGCGCTCTCTACGAGAATCTGGAGGCGTTGCGGGCCGAATTTGGTCCGGGCGCGGCGGAGCGGTCTCTTTGCCAAGCCGCTCAAATCATTGCTGGATGCTTCCGGCGCACCGATCTGGTGGCGCGGATTGGAGAAGCGCAATTCGCGGCGCTCGCCGTGGATGCCGTGGAGCCAAGCGCGCCCGTGCTGCGCCAACGCGTCGAGAAGCACATCGCCATTCACAATCAAGAGCAAGGCGCGCGGGGTCCGCTGGAGTTGCGTATCAGCGTGGGGCATTGGAGTGCCGGGGATTCCAGAACCTTCCCGGAATTCCTCGATGCCGTCGAAGCGGGTTTGCGCAACTTGTCAGCCGCACTGGAAGCTCAACCGGCAATTCCCAGCACGGCGCTTCGAGGCTGATCGAAATTGGGTTCGCCAGTTTGGCTTGTATTGGCAGCTGGTCAACCAGCCGCCAACGGCGTTCGTCGGTAAGAGTTCCGGAGCCGCCCCATGAAAACACGAACACTGGAACTAGACCATCAACAAATCGCCAGCACGCACATCCGTCTGCTCATCCTCGAGCACTCCGCGCAGGACGTCGAGCTGCTTCTCGCCGCGCTCCGGGATGGTGGTTTTGCCGTGGACTCCGTCGTGGTCGAGGCTCGCAAGCAGTTCCGCGCTACTCTTAGGGATGATAACTATGACGCCATCATCGCCGACTACAGTCTTCCCACGTGGAATGGTCTTGAGGCCCTCGCTTTGCTGCAAGAATCCGGCAAGGATATTCCGTTCCTTCTCGTCACCGGAACTCTAGGCGAACAAGCCGCCGTCGAATGCATCAAGCAGGGTGTCAGCGACTTCATCCTGAAGGAGCACTTGGCCCGGCTGCCTATCGCCCTCAAACGCGCCCTGCACGAAAAGAAACTGCGCCGCGAGTCCGCGGGCGCGCAAGCCGCACTGGCCGAAAGTGAAGCCCGCGCGCGGCAGCAATTCGCCGAACTCGACCTTCTCTATCGCACCGCCCCTGTGGGCCTGGCCGTGTTCGATAGCGAATGCCACTTTCTACGCACCAACGAATATCTTTCGGAGATCAATGGAATGCCGCCGGCCGCGCTTATTCACCGCAAAATTACGGAGGTTCTCCCGCTATTTGGTCCGCTGGTGAAATCCATCGTTCAGGGGGTGTTCGAAACGGGCCAGCCAACGCTGAATGTTGAGATTTGCGGCAAACGTCACGACCAAGGGGAAGCCGAGCGCTGCTGGCTGACAAGCTACTTTCCGATTTGCGGCGATGACGGGTCGGTGAGCAGGGTAAGCGCCGTGGTCCTGGAAATCACCGATCGCAAGCGGGCCGAAGAGGCGCTACGAATCTCCGAAGCCAGGAACCACGATCTTGTTGAGCATTCCGTCTACGGCATCTTCCGTATCACCGCCGACGGTTCTTTTCTCGACGCCAACCCGGCTCTACTGCGCATTCTGGGATGTGCCTCCGCGGAAGCGCTACAATCTCTCAATCTCGCGCGAGATATTTTCCGTTTCCCGGAGCAGCATGCCCAGATGACGGCCGCCTGCCGCGAACTCGGCCAGGTCCACGGCGCGGAAGCGGAATGGCGCCGGCGTGATGGGGGCCTGCTGGCCGTGCGTCTGCATCTCCGCCGCCTCAACGCTCCCGATCACCCCGGTGCCATGGAGGTGATCGCCGAGGATGTCACCGAACTTCGCGCCATGGAGCGGCAGTTGCGCCAAGCTCAGAAATTCGAAGCCATCGGGCAGCTCGCAGGCGGCATCGCTCACGACTTCAATAACGTGGTCGGGGCCATCCTGGGCTGGGCCGAGTTGGGCTTCGAGCAGAATCGCGCCAATCCGCTGGTCGCCGAGCGCTTCAGCCGCATCCGCGAACAGGCTGACCGCGCCGCCGCGCTGACGCGGGAGTTGCTGGCCTTCGCACGCCGCAAGGTGCTACGGCCGCGTTTCGTGGATCTCAATACCGTGGCCAGCGACCTCGCCAGCTTTCTCGATAAAGTCATCAGCAAGAATATCGAGCTCAAAATCATCACCGCGCCGCTGGACCCGGTCAAAGCCGATCCCACGCAGATCGAGCAGGTGCTCATGAATCTTTGTCTCAACGCCCGCGACGCCATGCCCGAGGGCGGCCGGCTGCTGCTGGAAACGGAAATGGTCGAGCTGGATGATTCTTACTGCCGCTTCTATCCCCAGGCCACGCCCGGCCGCAACGCGGTGCTCTCCGTTTCCGACACGGGGGTGGGCATGGATACGGAAACTCGCGAGCGCATCTTTGAGCCCTTCTTCACTACCAAGGAGCGCGGCAAGGGCACCGGCATGGGCCTGGCCACCGTCTACGGCATCGTCAAGCAGCATGGCGGCTTAATCCACGTTTACAGCGAGCCCGGCCAGGGCAGCCTGTTCCGCGTTTACTTGCCGGCAATGGAAGGAGCCGTGGCGGAAGGCGCGTCCGGCCAAGCGCCGGCTGTCTCCCTGTCGGAGATGCACGGCACGGAAACCATTCTCCTGGCGGACGATCACGAAGCCATCCGGGAGATGTCCCGCCAGACGCTGGTGAGTCTCGGTTATCGCGTGCTCGCTGCGTGCGACGGAGAAGAAGCCTTGCGTCTTTGCGAAAAGGAAACACCCGCGCTGGCCGTTCTCGATGTGATCATGCCAAAACTTGGAGGTCCAGCAGCCGCCGCGAAACTCTTGTCACGATTCGCCAACCTCCGCGTGCTCTTTACCAGCGGGTATTCGCAGGAATCCGACGGCGCCGCCGCGGGGATCGCCAATTCCGGCTATCTGCAAAAACCCTACAGCCCTACGGCTCTCGGCCGCATGGTCCGCGAAATCCTCGACCGCGCCAAAACCGAATCTGCGTCGATAACGGCGAAGTAACCCGCAGCGCCGTTTTCTATCGCACACCTCTCAATACACGTGGAAATAGCCGTCCTGCTGCGCCAACCGAACGGTAACTCCAAACAGGGAAGACAGGTTTTCAGCGGTGAGAGTTTTTTCTTTCGGCCCGTCGGCGAGGATGCGCCCTGCTTTCAGCAGCACCACTCGCTCGATTTCCGGAATGATCTCGGAAACATGATGTGTGACCAATAGGAGGCCCAGGCCGGATTGCGCCAGTTGGTGCAGGGTTTCGCGTAACCGGAGTTGCGCGGCTATATCCAACGCATTACTCGGTTCGTCAAAGAGCAACGCGTGGGGATCGTGTACCAATGCCCGCGCAAGCAGCGTCCGTTTGGCTTCTCCCGAGGACATTTGCGCGACCGCGCGGTTCGTCAGGTGGGCACCGCCCAGCCGGGTAAGCGCGGCAGCGGCAAGCCGCCGCACTCCAAGTGCTACCCCCTGGTGTCCGCTTTATCTGGAACGGGGCACTAGCGGGGATAGGCCGGGAACCACAGCCGATGCGCTGGGCTGCACTCCGGTAGTTCTCCAAGCGTGGGGACAAATTAAAGGAGGCGAAAACAAGAGCGTTCTCGCCTCCCGGGGTGGTGGGGTGTTACGGACAGTACCTTTGGCGGCACAGCAGACCACCCTGCCAGGCTGGCCTGCGGCCTCACTCGCACGCCTCTTTGTTGCGAAGCGGTAAGAGACTCACCACCAAAGGGCTTGTCTTTTGCGCTTTGTAACACCGCGTTTCGCAGGTGTCAACCGCAAAGTCTTTCTGCAAACGATTCGTGGCACGGGGCTTTCAGTCGCCG
>JAYVMO010000017.1:0-3173 GCA_043758915.1 Acidobacteriota bacterium
GACGGGATCACCGAAGCGATGGACGCGGCCGGAAATGAATTCGGGCGGCCGCGGCTGGCGGCACTGGTGAAGGAAAACCGCACGCGGAAGCCGGAAGAAATTTTGCGGCTGGTGATTGACGAAGTGGAGAAGCACTCGCGCGGGGGCATGTATGAAGACGACCGGATTTTGCTGCTGATGAAGGCCGTGTGAAGTTGGCAGTCGACGGTTGAAAGTCGAAAGTAAAAAGAAAAATCATACACAGAGGGCACAGAGAGCGCAGAGGCCACAGAGAAGAGGGGACCGGGGAAAGAGAGGAGAAGGGAAGGGAAGACGGAGAGAGACGAGAGTGAGATTGGGAAAGCGCGGCCGCCGGGGGCGGCCTTTTTTATTTTGGGAAACAACATGGACGGAAGCGCGGTAGCGGGATGTGCGGCGGAGGCAGAGGCGCGGCGGGAAGAGGAGCAGGATGCAGGCGATACGGAACATGGGATTGAGCGCTGTGCGGGTCGGGCGGCGGCGCATGTTGTGGCTCCACCATTGGATACGAGAAGATCGGACAGCGGGTTTCGAGGTGAGCCGAACGGATTTAGCATGTACCCCCTCCCCCTATTTTTGAGCTAAGAGTGGCAAACAAAGGAGTTACGGGTGCGGAGTGCGCATCAGTGTGAAAACAAAAGGGATAAACAGATCGGAGGGTAGCGAGAACTCCGCTGCCTTCGGTTAGCGGTACCAATACTACCCCCCTCCCCCCCTGTTTTTTGTAAGTGTTGATTCTGAAGGGCTTAGTGTTTCTGTAAGTGCTTTGTAATCAACACTTGCGGGAGAGTTTGCAAGTGTTGATTCTAATGGGGTTATACGGGCGAGTTGTTTATAAAAAGGTAACTGGCGTGGACGTGAAGATTCTGAAGGAGTTTGAGGAACTGCCCGGCGAGCGGCCATGGGAGGCGCGGCACCAGAGAAATATGCCAACCTAACACAACCATTATAGCAGGCCGGTACTGTTTGTCAAGTGGTGAATTGTAAGTCGTTTGTCTGCCGTGGGATAGCGGCGAGGCGGGGTGGTCACTTCCCGCGCGGGGAGCGCGAGCGGCGGCGAGCGGCGGTCTTCGGCGAATTCCCCGTACCGTAGCGACGCTCGAAGACACGCTTCCGAGCTTGCGGAAGAGTGGCCAGAATGGTTTCGGGCGTGAGGCCAGCAGACGTGAGCGTGGCGGTCACCCGTTCACAGAGCGACTGAAAGCGCTTTTGTTCGGGCAAGAGAATGAGGCCGTTGCCGGGGCGAAGTACGGCGAATGGCGCACCAGTACCCAAACCAAGATCCTCGCGGAACTGTTTCGGGACAGTGAGTTGACCCTTCTCTCCGATTTGGGTGGTGGTCCGGTATTCGAGGGTCGCGGTTCGGGTGGCCATGCTTGCACCTCTGGTAGGAAAATCCTGCCATGAATAGGCTGAGGAGGCAATGGGAAGGCAATTAGCGTCGATGAAAACGAAGACCCGCACCCTTTGGTGAACCAAACCCCAAAGGGTACGCCACCCGCCTGCTGTTCTCATGGCGGTCTGCATGGGCGACCATCAAAACCGGTACGTCAAGCCCTCAGAAAAGAAGCTACGTCGATTCCCGCCTCGCGGAGAATCGCTCGAAGCGTCCCTTCTGCCATATCGCCTGTGTGATGTGGAATCGTGACCTTTCTTCCGGTTTGCGGATGACGCCATATCTCATGGCTACCGGGGCCGGGGCGGTCAAACTGGAAACCGAACGAGCGAAGCCGGCGCACGACTTCACGGTAGGAAAATCCTGCGAGGCGCCCCATTAGGAGACGGGGACAGGCACTCGAAATTCCTGGACAGGCCGGCGCTTGTTGCGGAATACGGGCGGGAGAGGATCACCGTGCTCGCGGCAGGATTCAACGATTTTTCGAGCAAGTCCTTGAGCAATTTCGACGGTTTCAGCAATGCTTCGGCCCTCAGCTACCAACCCCGGAACATCCGGGCTGGTTCCGAGGTAGCGGCCATTCTTGAGGTTTTTCACGCGAACGCGGATGGCCCCTTCCTCAACTTCTGTCAAATGTTCCTGCCGTCTCATTGAAGATCACCGCCAATGAAAGGATCGCTCCCCGCTGCAATTCCAAGTAATTCAATTATAGCAGTACTCTGCACCTGGCAGGGTAAGGTAAAATCAGTTCTTTCTGGCGCAGACGATAAACCCTAATACGATTTTGGGTGGTGGTCAGGTATTCGAGGGTCGCGGTTCGGGTGGCCATGCTTGCACCTCTGGTAGGAAAATCCTGCCATGAATAGGCTGAGGAGGCAATGGCAAGGCAATTAGCGTCAATGAAAACGAAAAACCGCACCCTTTGATGAACCAAACCCCAAAGGGGTCGCCACCCTCTGGCTAACCCGGTATCTGGCTTTGTCCTAATTTGAAGGTGCTTTTCGTCGTGCCTTCTTGCCGGCGGGCAGGAGAGGGGCGTTGAGTTTTTCGTAGAGGGTGAACAGATATTCAACGCGTTGGCGGTCGTTTTCAAATGGTTGCGACCGATAGCAGAGGTCCACCGCGTGGTCGAGCGCGGCATGTGATTTGACAAGCGCGGGTGGCATCGCCAGCGGGTCATAGAGATCGGCCAGTGTCGCGCCGGGAAATTGCTTTCGGGCATCCAGTACAGCTTTCGCCGCCGCTTCTACAGAGGCTTTCTGTTTCTCGCTCGGTGTCTCGGGCCACGGGTAGTTGTTGTAAACAATCTGGCTCGAATATTGGTAGTCCGACTTCATTCGTCCGCATGTGTAGCGCATCCAAGCCATGTGCATTGCCGAGGAAAGTGCGCCGAAATGGTAGAGCGTAGCCCGAGGAATAATAAGTGCGCTGCCATTGGCGATGATTTCGGGTTTCATGAAGCCCACGGGAAGGTAGGGCCGAGTTTCTGAAGATACCTTGGGGACGAGCAGGTAGCTCGTCTTTGGTTGCCGAATCTCGCCGAAGAGCTGCGGGGTTACGGCAAGGCGTCGCGTTTCTTCTCTATCGCTTTCGAGCCGCGCTAATCTCACGGCCTCAATACGCTTGCGCACTGCGGGGTTACCCCGAATGACGGACGGGGACGTGACGCTATCTCCCACCTTCGTGGCATCCAGAATGGTTCCAACGCCGTCCGGGAATCCCGAGAAGTTGAAGTTCCGGAAGGTTGGCCCGCTGCTGG
>JAYVMO010000018.1:0-8412 GCA_043758915.1 Acidobacteriota bacterium
ATCTCTAGAATCGCGGGGTCGGTGTAGAACTTCGATGCCAGCGCTTGCGCGCGTTCGATCTGTTCGTGCATGTCCACGCGCGGAGGTTTCGTGAGTATAGGAAAGAATTCCTGCCGAGTGCGATGTGGTGTTCCGCGAAAGTTAGAATTTGCGCGTTTCCCGGCGTGACCAGCGTTCGATCACGATCTTCGACTCGGTATAAAACTCGACGGCGTCCTTGCCCTGGCCATGCAGAATGCCGAAAAAGCTTTCTTTCCAGCCACTGAACGGGAAATAAGCCATCGGCGCGGCCACACCGATGTTGATGCCGATGTTGCCGGCGGGCGCTTCATAGCGGAATTTGCGCGCCGCGGCCCCGCTGGTGGTAAAGAGAGAAGCCTGATTGCCATACGGGCTGCGGCGGAGAAACTCCATGGCGTCGTCAATCGAGTTGGCGTGCACCAAACTCAGCACCGGGCCAAAAATTTCCGTGTGCGCGAGCTGGCTAGAGGATGGCAGTCCATCCAGAATCGTCGGCGTAAGGAAGTTGCCCGCTTCGTAGCTCGAAATTTTTGTATTGCGGCCATCGACGATGGGTTTGGCGCCTTCGCTAACGCCCGCGGAAATCAGCGACTCGATGCGCTCCTTGCTCTCGCGCGAAATCACCGGCCCCATCTGCACGCCGCTGTCCAGGCCATTGCCAACGCGAATCGAAGAGGCCGCCTGCGCGATGGCGTCACGAAACGTTTTCTGCGCCTCGCCAATGGTCACCGCGACGGAGACAGCCAGACACCGCTGCCCGGCACAGCCAAACGCGCTGTCGCTGATGATCTGCTTGGCCAGATCCATGTCCGCGTCCGGCAGCACGATGACGTGGTTCTTCGCTCCGCCCTGGCACTGCATGCGCTTCCCGCTGGCGGCGGAGCGCACATACACATGCTTGGCCACCGGCGTGGATCCCACAAAACTGATCGCGCGCACCTGCGGGTGATCGCACAGCGCATCGACGACCGCGCGGCCGCCGTTCACCAAATTGACGACGCCCTTCGGCAACCCGGTCTTCTCAAGAAGCTCGAAAGCGCGCAGCATGGTCAGCGGCACGCGCTCGGAGGGTTTGAGAATAAAGGTGTTGCCACAGGCAATCGCGTACGGCAAAAACCAGAACGGAATCATCGCGGGAAAATTGAACGGCGTGATCGCCGCCACGACGCCCAGCGGCTGGCGGATGAGCATTTCATCCACGCCAGGCGTGACGTCCTCCAGGTTGTAGCCCTGCATCATCATGGGGATGCCGCAAGCCACCTCGACGTTTTCGATGCCGCGGCGCAGTTCGGCCCTGGCCTCGCCGAAGGTCTTGCCGTTCTCGATGGTGGTGAGTTTGGCGAGATCGTCGATGTGCTCTTCGAGAAGATTTTTCAGCTTAAAGAGATATTGAATGCGTTCCCCGGCAGGAGTCCGGCGCCATTCGGGAAAGGCGTCAGCGGCCGCTTGGACAGCGGCATCCACCTCCGCGGTGGTCGAAAGCGGTGCGCGCGCGAGGAGCTCCGCGGTGGCCGGGTTTAGAACGTTGCAAAACTCCGTCGCGGAAGAGCTCCGCCATGCGCCTCCAACGTAGTTCTGCAATTCTCGTGCTTGTGTCGTTCCCGCACTGCTCATACCATGCTCCTCGTCGCCCTGCGGAGTAGTGGAATCGGCACTCCGGGCGTGCTGTGGGAAAAGTGGATTCGCCATAGTTTACCAAAAAACTGTAAGGTTGAGACTTGAAACCTTGCGGCGCTAGGATCTTCTCCATTTTGTAATTCGTTTTCTTGAGGAATTATGACCGGTCGCGTTCCCTGCCCGCCTGCAAGAAACCGACGGAGCCCGAGCTTCTCGCCGAGGCCATCTGGTATCCCTTTTGGGAGCGCCCTGACGGCGCTGGCCCCGCATGCGTGCAGCAGAATCTGCTCGCGACGCTTCTCCAGGAAGGCGAAGAAGCCTTTCACGCCGCGGCCGGAGCTACTTGGTCCGTCGACAAAAAAGGTGCATTCGCAGCTTTGCCTACGCCTCTACGGCTGCACGCCGACCATCGCGTGCAAGGGCGCGGCGGCACACAGCAGCGGAACGAGCAGCTCACCCAGTGTGCCGCCAAGAATGGTGATGGTGTAGCCAAACCAGCTGAAGAAGAAGTGCCCGCCTTCGTGGATGATCAGATTGACGTAATCGAGAAAAAGAAATCCCGACTTATCGGCAAACGCGTAGAGAAGAAACAATCCGTAGAAAACCAACCAAATCACTCCGCCGATGCGCGCTACCGGCTTCCATTCCTCGATCTCGATCGGAAAGGTGGGCATGAGCGCAGCGTAACAAGAGTGGCGAGCGAGGAAAAGCGGTTCACTCTCTTGAGTTTCGTATTTCGTGAATGGGAATCGTCCGTGGCCCGGAGGGTGGACGGCGATGGACCGCATCTCTCAATGCCTGCGGCGAGCTGCTACCGGCGGACAGCAGCAAGCGCTTCATAAGCCGCGCCCATCAGCGGTGCGGACTCATTCAACACCACGGAAACGGGGATGTTGCCGAGCAAACTCTCGAATTTCCATTTGTCCTTGAAGGCCTTGAAGAACGTGCCGTCTTTCATTTTCTCGAGAATCTTGACGGCAATCCCGCCAGCGACATAAACGCCGCCGAGGGCCAGCACTTTCAAAGCGAGATTCCCCGCTTCAGCCCCATAGATGGCCGTCCAAAGATCCAGCGTTTCCACGCACACGGGGCAGGTTTTCGCCAGCCCCATCCGCGTAATCTCCGGCGCGGGGTCGGCATCCGGATCATCGAACGATGCATGTTTAACATCGGGTGCAAGGAATTCGTGCAGCGTGCGAAAGCCGCGCCCGCTGAGAATCAACTCCCAGCTCACTTGCGGATAGCGCCGGCGCATGAAGCGCAGCAGCTCGATCTGTTGTTCGGTGCGTGGCGCGAAGTCCGAATGGCCGCCTTCGGACGCCACCACGCGATACCGCGCGCCGTCCCAAACCAAAAAAGATTGGCCCAAGCCGGTACCCGCGGCAAGCAAAGCCCTTGTGCCTCCAGGCTCCGGCTTGCCTGCGTTCAAGACGCACAATTCTTGCGGAGCCAGATGTTCGATGCTATGTCCGGTGCCGCCCAGATCATTCAGGAGCACCACGTGCTCGACGTTGAGCTCCTTCGCGAGATTGGCGGCGTCCACAATCCAGGGCAAGTTCGTCGCGCGGACGCTGTTGTCGATCACTGGCCCCGCTACGCCGAAGCCCGCTGCGCGCACCCGCTGCGACTTCAGGTGCGGCGCGGCGAGCCGCGAAAATTCCTTCACGATCAGGTCAAACTGCGCAAATTCCTTGCTCGCGAAGCGCTGACGAAAGACCGGCGTGAGTTTGCCGTCCTTCTCGGAAAAGAGCGCGAGATTGCACTTCGTGCCGCCCACGTCACCTGCAAGGATCACCGGTCCCCCCTATTTTCTCTTTTAATGTCCGCGTTTTGCCGCTGCTATTGCGGGTTATGCCACTGTCTGCCGTCGCGCTCCAGCAGCATCTCGGATTCCCGCGGCCCCCAGCTCCAGGAAGCGTATTGCGGCACGGTAACGCTCTTCGCCGCGCTCCACACGTCCAGAATAGGATCGACGAGCGACCAGGCCGCTTCCACGTTGTCCCCGCGATCGAACAGCGTGGCGTCCCCGCGCACGCAGTCATTCACCAGCGTTGCATACGCGCTGCGCGTGGCCTCGCCAAATCCTTCGCGATAGCTGAACTTCATCGTCACGTTGCCAATGCTCATTTCCGTTCCCGGCCGCTTCGCTCCGAAGGAAACGGAAATGCCTTCATCCGGCTGGATATTCAGCACCAGCCGGTTCGGCTCGATCTCCCGGTCGCGAAATACCATATGCGGAGCCTTGCGAAACGCAATCACGATCTCCGTGCTGCGCTTCGCCAGCCGCTTTCCCGTGCGCAGGTAGAAAGGAACGCCGGCCCAGCGCCAGTTGTCGATCAGCAGCCGCGCGGAGACAAACGTTTCTGTCTTCGATTCCGCCTTGACGCCCGGTTCCTGACGGTAACCCGGAGCCGCTTTGCCCCCCGATTCCCCCGGCGCGTATTGCCCGCGCACCACGGATTGCGCCACCATTTCAAGATTGAACGGACGAATCGACTGCAAAACTTTCAGCTTCTCGTTCCGAACCGAGTTTGCGTCAAACGAAGCCGGTGGTTCCACCGCCACCAGGGAAGTTAGTTGCAGGACATGGCTCTGGATCATGTCGCGCAGAGCTCCCGCCGTTTCATAGAAACCGCCGCGGCGCTCCACGCCCAGCGTTTCCGCTGCCGTGATCTGCACATGATCGACGTAGTTGCGGTTCCATAGCGGCTCGAAAATACCGTTGCCAAACCGCAGCACCAGCAGATTCTGCACCGTATCTTTCCCCAGATAGTGGTCGATCCGGTAGACCTGCTTTTCCTCGAAAACATTCAGAACAATCCGGTTCAGCTCTTTGGCGCTTGCCAGATCCCGCCCAAATGGTTTCTCCACAATGATGCGCACCCAGGAGTTCGCCGAAGAGGGCTTTGCCAGTCCCGAACGGCCAAGCTGTTCGATGATGTCCTTGTAAACTTCCGGAGGCGTGGAAAGATAAAATAGCCGGTTGTTCCCGAGATTCTTTGCGGCTTCGATCTCCGTCAGGCGCTTCGCAAGCTGCGCGTAGGCTTCGGGGTTTGCATAATCGCCCGCGTGATAATAAATATTCGAAGCAAAGTCGTCCCATTGTTTTGGGTCGATAGGCCCGACCTCGGAAATACTCTTGGCCGCGTCGCCCGCCACGGTACGAAAACTTTCGTCCGTCATCGCCGTGCGCGCAAAGCCGACAATCGCATATCGCGCGCCGAGCGCATCGTGGATCGCCAGGTCGTACATCGCGGGAATGACTTTGCGCTTGGCAAGGTCGCCCGAAGCCCCGAACAGCACCACCGTGCAAGGCTCGGCCACGTTTCCGTAGCCACCTCCGGAGCGATTTGTTTCTGCGGCCATCTTCTCCCCCTCGGTTCAGTAGCGCCTGTTTATGGGTGCGATGCGGCGTTCGAAACTATACCTCAACGCCGTGCTTTCTCAGTTCCGCTCGCAGTTGCTCTGAATTCTGATAGTGAATGGTGTGCATCCCAAGGCGTTTCGGGCCCTCCAGATTCAGCGCACGGTCGTCGATGAACAAGCACTGCTCCGGCGGCCGCTGCGTTACTTCCAGCGCCACGCGAAAAATCGTCTCTTCCGGCTTGCGTGCGCGCACGTAGCAGGAACTGAAAAAGACCGAAAAATCTTTTCGCAGATTAAACGCCTCGATGCGGTACTGATTGAGCTCCAGCGGCTCATTGTTGATGGAACCCACGAAGTACTTCCCCGAACGTGCCGCCGCGCTCAGGATCGCGCGCGTCTCCGGATACTCCTTGGATTGCGCAAACATGAAAGTTGTAAACTCCTCGCGTGAGAACGGGCGCGGGCGGTAAAAAAGGGTGCGGTCGAGATATTCGTTCAGCGTGATGTGCCCGGAATCGAACGCCGGAAACGACAGATCGTGCCGGTCCTGAAACTCTTCCCAATCCAGGTGAAATGCCGTCGCCGCTTCGCGGCGGGAACCGCGGTCCCAGCCGTTGGTCAGAATGACGCCACCGATGTCCCAGAATAGCGTTTTAATCTCAGCCACAGACGCAGCACCTCCGCTTCTCTGGCCGCCGCTTCCTTTTCGGTTCGAGGAACTGCCAACAGCGGCGGACGCAGCATTATCCACCAGTGGGCCGCACTTTTGCGAGCGATTGACGAACGATTTCGCCATCTCGCAACAGGCCCCGTTCCCCGCGTTCCCGTAGCCATAAGCGGACCCCAGGCGACCACTTCCCACCGCCCCTTCTCGCTCAAACACTTCAGCTCCGCCAGGGAGATACGATGTGATCAGACTCTTCCAGCATGCTTGTTCGCTAGGATTTTTCGTGAACTTGCAGTAAGGTAAAAATGGACAGTCTTTCCGAGGATAGAAGAATGGCGAACGATTCTTGTGGTCACACACCTGCCGCGAATGAGCCGGTGAAGTCCGGCACCCACATGGTGCACTGCGTGAAGTTCGACAAGGAATTGCCCGGCCTCGACCGCGTGCCCTGGAAGGGTGATCTCGGCAAGCGCGTCTACGAAAACATTTCCAAGGACGCGTGGAAGCTCTGGCTGGAACATTCCAAAATGGTTATGAACGAGTACCGACTGAATCCCCTCGACGCCAACTCCCAGAAAATCATGGAAGAGCAGATGGAGCAGTTTTTCTTTGGCGATGGCGCGAAACTCCCCGAAGGCTACGTCGCCCCCAAAGCAAAAGGTTAGCTTCCGGTTCCCTGCACGCGCCCGGTCACCGGGTGTTCCACCGGCAAGCGCGGCGTGATCGTAAAATCCAGTTTTGCATGAGCTTCGCGAAGCGACGCTTCCGCTTCCCCTGAATTCTTTCCTCGTGCGAAAAGAAATCCCAGGTAGCTAGAACCCTCTGGCCACGCGGCGATGTAGTCGTGCAAGCGCGCGGTGATCATCAGCCCGGTGACTCCCGGCGTCGCCAGCGCCACATCTTCTCCTTCCACTTTTTCGAGAACTCCGCTCCGCGGCACCGGAATCATCATCACGCCGGAAGCCGCCTGCTCGCGCGGCAGTTCGCTGCCAGGCAGCTCCAACGCATGGCGCAAGAGTAATTCTTCCAGGCTGATCCACCCGCCGGACGTAGCCGGACCGAATCGCAGCGCGCGCGCGCAAAGCCCGCCGATCGGGCGTGGCGCAATTTCCAGCGGCCAGATGCCCTCCTCATTCACGCGAAATTCCGCGTGCACCGGCCCGTGCGAAAGTCCCAGCGCGCGCGCCGCATCCTGCGCGCACTTCTCGATGGCGCGCTGTTGCGACTCAGCAAGCCGCGAAGGCGTCAGGTAAATCGTTTCCTCGAAGAACGGTCCCTCCAGCGGATCGGGCTTGTCGAAAATGGCAAGAACGCGCAGCACGCCATCCGTCAGCAAACCTTCTACCGCAACTTCCCCTCCCGGAATGTATCCCTCGACGATCATCTGGTCGAGGTTCGCCTCCCGCGTCGCCTGAATCTCCGCCGATTCCAGCAGCCGCCGAATCCGCGCCGCCGCGGCCAGAAATTCCCCGCGATCATTCGCGCGAACCACTCCTTGGCCTGCCGAGAGCGACAACGGTTTCAAGATGCAAGGGTAGGCAATTCCAAGCAGTGCGGGTTCCGGCTGGGGGCACAAAGCAACGCTGCGAAACCAAGGTACACGCAACCCCGCATCGCGAAACACTTCGCGCATCCGCAGTTTGCTTCGGCAAGCCTGCACCGCGGCCGGGTGATTGTGAGTAATGCCCATTCCCCGCGCCGCATACGCCGCGGCCACCGCGGGACGGTCGCCCAGCGCAAGAATTCCATCCACGCGCTGGTCGCGCAAACTCTCCATCACCGCGGACGCAGCCGCTTCGGACGTTTCGAAATGCACGGCAATCGCGCGATCTCCCCACGGATCGTCCAGTTGGTGGCAGCGATCGGTCACATAAACAAGCTCGGCGCCCAGCTCACGAGCCGCTTCTTCAAAGCTGCGCGTCTGGTACCCCAGCTTCCCCGTAAAAAGCAGCAAGCGTTTCGTTTGCGCACTCATCTTCTTGAGATTTTCACTGGCCCGATCACACGAAGCCGTCCGCGGCTGCCACCGGTTTCTCCGCCTTAGTCACCGCGCCGCCAATCGAGACCAACTGCGCTTGCGTCGGCTCCGCGCAGCAATACCACGGCTCGCTGAGAAACGGCACGGGAACAGCGGCGTCTGGCATGGGCTCAAGAGCAGGCGCGGTCATTCCAGCCGCCGCGTGTGCCGCCCTCCAAATCATCTCGAACGCCGCAGCACGCGAATCCTTCCTGCGATCGGCAGCCGCCGCAATCGCCTGCACCGTATCGCTCAGGGCATCAAGCCGCGCATCGGCATGCTTCCAGGGATAAGCAAGCGCCTGGCCGTCAAACGGACCCACCATCCGGCGCACATCCTCCAAATGCAAAAGGTACGAACCCTCGGGAATGAGCAAGCGAATGCCAAGCTGGATGGGCGCGACGTTTTCCACCAGCGCTTCCGCGTGCAGCACGCGCAGCAGGTCCAGATAGCTGTCCATCGTGGTCCACGGCGTGAACAGCACAAATGTGGGATGCAGCGTCATTCCCAGCCGCCGAAACGTTTTCACGACATGCAGAAAATCCTCGCGCGTGTGCCCTTTGTCGAGATTCAAGAGCACCGCATTATCCAGCGATTCCACCGCGCTGATCACAAACAAGCACCCGGTCTCTTTCAGCTTCGGCAAATGCTCCTCGTACTTCCGCAAATGTTCGATCTTGATCGTCGCGTCATAGCTGACGCCCGGAAAGGCCCGGTGAAATTC
>JAYVMO010000019.1:0-2773 GCA_043758915.1 Acidobacteriota bacterium
CCCCGCCAACCACGGCGACGTCCAAGCTCTCCGGAAGTTCCCGCGCGGATTCCGCCGGGGGAGAGACGACCGTCTCGAGCCAGAAGTTTTTTTCTTTCATTCTTGCGCCTGATTCGGAAAACAAACGGAATCTTAACACCGGCTAGGCCCGGCAGGAATGGACAGAAACGAAAACGGCGGAGACCGAAAAGCTCTCCGCCGTTTTCGTTATGAATGGTATGAATGAATAATCAGCCGGAAAACCTACTCTTCGTCCCCGTCCTTGCCGTCGGTGGGAGTGATGGTGCCGAAAAGTCCATCCGTCTCATTGTTGATGCCGGCGGTGAAATACAGCGTGTTGGCCTGCCCGGCTGGCCCGTCGTTGCCGAAGGTCAGTGACCACAAACCATCGATGGTCATGAGCGAATCGTCGGGATTCTTCACGAAGCCGATGAATTTGTGCGTGAAGCCGTTGAACGCGGCGAGCCACCCGCTGCGGAAGTTGCCGACCAGAATGGCGTTGCTGAACTCGCCGAAATCGCGAGTGGTCCACACCACGCCCCAGGGCGCGTTGAACCAGGGGCCATGTTCCAGATGGCCGATGTGCTTGCCCGCGGGCGTGAAGATTTCCACGAAGCCGAAGCCCTCGCCGCCGACGGGATCGTGCTTTACGGCATCTTGCTTGGCGTAAGTGACGAAGAGCGCGCCGCCGATGTTCTGGATATTGAAGGGAGCGAAGTCGCGCCCCATGTGGTCCGCGTCGCGGTCGTGATTGTCACGGTCGCGATCGTCGCGGTCGTGATCGCCGTCGCCATCCGCATCGAAGGCGTCGTCATCGAGGTGAACGCGGTTGAAATTCGAGTCGTAGACCTCGATTTTGCCGCTGCGGAAATTGGTCACGTAGAGAAATTTCTTGCCGTTGAGCTCGGCGCTTGTTGCGCCCTTGTAAACCGCGCCGCGGGAAGAGCCTTTGTCGGAATTGTCGACTTCCAGCACGGCGCTGATCGAAGGAGGTTTGCCTCCGGCAGAAACATTCACGAACGGGTTCCAGCCCGAAATGGTTCCGTCTTCCGTGGCGAAGATGAAGAACGCCCGCTTGCCCGCCGGTGTGCCCTTGTTCAGCAGAAAATCCGTGGGGCTGCCGTTGAAGACCACGCCAGTGGGAGCGGAGGCCGTGCCAGGCGCGAAGTCCGGTGGCGGCACCATGACGAAGTTGTTGAGCGTGCTGGTAATTCCGTTGCCATTCGAGTCCGGCTGAGGATCCGGAAAAATGCCGATCGGGTTTCCGCTGCCGTCATAGAGACTGGATGTGCCGGAGTTGTTGTTGCCGATCCACCATGGGGTACCCGCGCCGCGGGTAAGCCCCCAGGGGTTCCTCAAATTCGGGTCGATAACCGAGGCTCCCTGACTCGTGAGGTTGGAGACGAGATTCGTCTGGGCGTAATGTTGCGCCGGGGTGATCGCTGGAAGCAGTAAGGCGGAGCCAGCGAGTAGCCCCAAAGACTGCAAAAATCTAGAAGCAAACTGCATGATTTGTTTTCCTCCAGATCGTGATTTCCAAAGCAGGGACTAGTACGTGCCGGCGCGCTGTGACTGCGCGTTTGACCTTTTCCGTCAGACCGGCGAGTGCTTAGGGAGCAATTCGGTAGCCACGCGGCGGTTAGGACAAATTCTTTAGAAAAACATGATACCCGCGAGCAAAAGGCAAGACTTACAGCTCGCGAACCGGCGGAAGCAGGCCACGAGACTGTAAAGTTGGCTCGTAGTGCTACAAAAAACGGAAAGTAGGGTACGAAATTATATTAAAAAGTATATTTCCACATTGGTACAAGCGCGAGGATCGGCCCTGCAGAGCGGCCTAAGCAGGCCTGAGAACGATCAGCGTAATCTCCGGGGGAACGCCGATGCGCACTGGTGCGCCCACCGTGCCGAGGCCCCGATTGACGTACAACTGCGCGGGAACCAAAGGGTTGCCGGAGGCAGGCAGCTCGCGGGAGGCCAGCATGGAATTTGCGCCGAGCGGCCGCGTGAACAAGCCGGCGACGTAGTCGGTGATGAAGCGCGCGGGGCTGAGGCGATGGTCGAGAATTTCGACCTGGATCTGGCCACCGTGCGTATGGCCGGAAAGGGTCAGCTCGATGCCGAGTTCGGCAGCGCGGTTGAAGGAATTGGGATTGTGGGAGAGGAGAATATTGGGCATATCGCGGCGGACGAGCGGCGCGGCGCTGGCAAGCATCTGCTGCCGGCGGCCGCCGGATGTGCGCTCGCGCTGGTAATCGACGCCCATGAGATTGAACGGCGCGCCTTTGAACGTGAGCTGCGCGTTTTCGCTGCGCAGCAGCTTCATGCCGGCCTGGGCGAAGAGACGTTGTGCGGCGTCTTCGGCGCGGGCGTAAATCTCGTGGTTGCCGTTGCAGCCCCACACGCCTAGCGGTGCGCGCAGCTCGCGAATCTCTTCGATGCAATCGGCGAGCGGGTCACTGGCGCTGGTGATGAAATCGCCGGTAACGACGGCTAGATCGGCGCCAAGTTCGTTGGCCATGTCCACGGCGCGGCGGACCTGCGCGCGGGGCATGTAGCCGCTGAGATGAATGTCGCTAAGCTGGGCGATTTTCATGCCATCCAGAGCAGGCGGCAGATTGGCGATGGGGATTTCCACGCGGCGGATTTGATAGTCCAGCCGCTCGGCAGCGAAGCCATACACCGCGCCTAGAAACGGAGCGGCACCCGCGGCGGCGGTGACGGTTCGAAAAAAGTAGCGGCGCGAGGGATCGGCCAGCAGTTCCACCGCGGC
>JAYVMO010000020.1:0-3100 GCA_043758915.1 Acidobacteriota bacterium
TCCGGCGAGTACAGTTCAGAAGCACGGGCGACGATTGTGGTCAAGTGCGGAGTGCGGGAGCTTGCTCCCGCTTTAGCTTGAACGTCCGTACCGCCGCGAATCATGAGCCGACGCACTGAAAGGTTGTGCCGCCGAAATGCGGCGGCCAGCCGCCGCACTCCAAGTGCTGCTTTTTGTTTCAGATAATTTTGGGAGAGGGCACTAGGCGTGCGGCTTAACCGTGGTTGCGCTCTTGGGCCAGTCTTGTTTGAAGATGGAATCGCCAAGCTTCAGATTCTCTTTTATTTTTGTGTAATGAAAAAGTGTGTAATCGCCTGCCGTGGCTTCGTAAAACTTCTGCTGGATGGGCAGCCAGGACGCTTCATCGATCCACATCTGGATTTTCGTGATCTGCGCCCGGACCTTCTCCGATTTTGGGGTTAGCTCCAGCACGGCGACTTTTCTTTGGTCCAGGTCCTCTTCTCCGCTCAGCGCGACGTCGTAACTCTTTTTGAGGTTTTCGCTCTTCGAGCCAAAGCCGAGAAGCAGATATTGATCGATCAGCGAGCGGTTTTTCCCCAGGTTGTATTCTTCCACGCGGTTTATTTTCGGAGTGTAGACATACAGGGAGTCGCCGGAACGCAAGATGGTGCGTTTATCGGGCTGCGCGATTTCAATGCGCATCTTTCGATCGCGCCGCACGAAGATCTGGCCGGTTTCCGTGGAGGTGTCCTTGACCACCGCCGTGTACTTGATGTTTTCGAGGTCGGCGGTCAAGCTCTTAAAACTTTTTGCCGAACTGTTCATCATGCGAAGCACACCGTCCGCGGTCATGCGCGTGGCGCCTTGCTGCGCGCGCAGCGCACCGCCTGCGGCAAAAACAAGCCACGCGGAAAGAGCGAAAACGTATGGTAGGCGTTTCAAACGCACCCTCGATCGAGCAAAGATAGGTTTTCTTGTCATGCAGCCTGCCATCCTAGCATAGCTAAGGAAATGCGCGAATCCGCGCGCGGCTTGCTCGCTGCGCCGCGAGGAAATTAATCTCACGCGCGGTGTCAGCGGCGGACTTCCACTTGATAGCCGATCACCGTGCCTTGTTCATCGCGCAGGGGCTCGATTTTCGCGATCGAAAATCCGCCTTTGTGCAGCTCCGGCAGGGCGTCCTGCAAGGCGCTATGCAGCTCATTCTGGAGCGCGAGCCTGGTCGGCGGAGCGAGAATGCGCGCATCCACGCGGTAGACCAGGCGATCGCCATCATGGGAAACCAACTGCACGTCTCCGGGAGCGGCGGGCGCTCCCTCCTGCGGCTTATCGTGGAACCATGCCCGGGGCGTGAGCAAGACGAACACCAGGATCAGGATGACGGCGACGTCGTATTGCCACGTGCCGCGCTCGTAAGACCAAAAAAACGTCCGCGAGAGAATTTGTCCGAGGCTCGGCATTTCAGTCTGCCGGGACGCCATCGACGATCACGCCGTCGCGCATGTGCACGACGCGGTCGAAGTAAGCGGTGGCTTCCGGGTTGTGCGTGATCATCACGATGGTCTGCCCGAGGTTCTTGTTGAGCTGCCGGAGCATCTGCAGCACCACTTCGGAATTCTTGGAATCGAGGTTTCCCGTGGGCTCGTCGGCGAGGAGAATTTTCGGTTCATTGATAATCGCGCGGGCGATGGCCACGCGCTGCTGTTCGCCTCCGGAAAGCTCGGAAGGTTTGTGGTGCAGGCGGCCGCCGAGACCGAGCAACTGCGTCGCCACGTCGAAGCGGTGCGGGTCGAATCCATCGCCGTGGATGAATTGCGCGATGGCGATATTGCCTTTGGCCGTGAGCGTAGGCAGCAAATTAAAACGCTGGAACACGAAGCCGATCTTGTGACGGCGCAGCTTGGTGCGTTCGGAATCGCCCATGGCCGTGAGGTCGTTGCCGTCGACGAGGACTCTGCCCTTTGACGCTTGCGCCAGTCCGCCGATGACGTAGAGCAGGGAGGATTTGCCGCAACCGGATGGGCCCATCACCGCGACCGATTCACCCGGCTGCACATCGAAGTTCACCCCGCGCAGCGCCGGCACTTCCACTTTGCCCGCGCGGTACAGCTTCCACAGGTTCTCTGTTTTGAGTATCGGCTCCACGCTCTTTTTTCCCGGAAGAATTCGCCCTTCGGCAGGCGATTGTATTGTAGCTGTGAATGCCATCTGTGCCTAGCTGCGCCCCATGCTAGGGGCGCTTTTCTCCCTTTTGTGATTGCACTCGGTGCTTTCGCCGATTTTCGTGGTCCATCGCATTGGACTAGTCATAGGAGAGCGCCTCGACCGCATCCTTGCGGCTCGCCAGCCACGCCGGATAACTTGCGCCAAAGATAGCTCCCGCCAGGGCAATGCCCGCCGCGCGAGCGATCCATTGAGGCGTAATAAGGATGGATAACGTTGGAAAGCCCGCCAGAAACGCCGCTCTTACCAAATAGCTCAGACCGATACCCACGACGATGCCGAAGAGGCAAAGTGCAGCCGACTCGATGAGTAACGCCCGGACGATAAAGGATTGACTGGCTCCCAGCGATTTCAATACGCCGATGTCCCGTGTGCGCTCGACGACCGTGGTGTACATGGTCAGAAAAATCACCAGCAGGCCGATGGCTACCGCCAGGGCAATCATGGCGTCAATAAAGGCCTGCAACCCGGGAATGTTCGTGGAGGTCATGAGCGAGAGAAAATCTTTCAACGGGCGGATGGTATACCCGGGAAGAATATGGCGAATTTCGTCCATCACGTCATTGGTATGCTCCGGGCGCGTACACTTCAGCAGAAAAATGGAGGCTTTGTCATGCGCGCCAACCAGCTCCTGCAGCGTGGCCAGCGGAACGAAGAGCCGCGCCCCCTTGCCGTGCTCGATGATTGCGGCGACGTGCCAGTCGTGGTTCAGCAAGTTGTACGTGTCGCCCAGCTTGATGTGCTTGGCTTTGGCGGCCCAATCATCGACGAGCAGATCGTCGGGGCCTTCCATGTCATGTCCCTGCAGGAACACGAACCCGCCGGAGACGGCGCGAAAACTGTCGCGGTCGATGCCGTAAACGACGTCGACGCCTCCGGTGGAGTTGAATTGCAGAAGAGCGGGCGCGACCGACTG
>JAYVMO010000021.1:0-1912 GCA_043758915.1 Acidobacteriota bacterium
GACTTCATCATCCTGGATGTGCTGATGCCGGAAATGAACGGCATCGATACGCTGAAGGAGCTGATGCAACTGGACCGCAGCTTGAACGTCATCATGCTGTCCTGCTCGAACGAAGTCGGCACGGTGGTGGAAGCCATCCGCATCGGGGCCCACGATTACCTGACCAAGCCATTCGAAAAGACCGAGCTGGACGCAGCCATGCTGAAGTCCCGCCAAAAGAAGCAACTCACGCAGGAAAACCAGGCGCTGCGCGACTACTGCGACCAGGTGACCGAAGATTTGAGCTTCCTGGCCGCCAGTCCGCAGATGGTGCGCATCCGCCAGCAAATCCTGCAGATCGCGCCGGTGGACGTGCCGGTGTTCATCTGCGGAGAGAGCGGCGTGGGAAAAGAAGTGGTGGCGCGAATGATCCATCTGCGTTCGAAGCGCCGCAACCAGGCGTTCGTAAAGGTGAATTGCGCGGCACTCCCCGGGGAGTTGCTGGAATCCGAGCTGTTCGGATTCGAACAGGGGGCCTTCACGGGAGCAGTGCGCGCCAAACCCGGCAAGTTCGAGATGGCCAACAAGGGCACCATCTTTCTCGATGAAATCGCGGAAATGAGCACGCATTTGCAGGCCAAGCTGCTGCACGTGCTGCAGGATCACCAGTATTCGCGATTGGGCGGGCGGCACCTGGTGGAGACCGATGTGCGGGTGCTGGCGGCGACCAACGTGGACGTTCAGGAAGCGATGAAAACGGGGCGCTTCCGGGAAGACCTTTACTACCGGCTCAACGTGCTGTCGATTATAGTTCCGCCGCTTCGCGAGCGCACCGCGGAAATACCGCTGCTGTTTCGTCATTTCCTGGAGAAATACAGCGAAAAATTCGGAAAGACAGCGCCAGGACCATCCAAGTTCCTGTTGGACGCGGCCGTGAATTATCCATGGCCGGGCAACCTGCGCGAACTTGAGAATTTTGTGAAGCGCTACGTGATCCTGGAAGATGACGAAGGCAGTTTGCGCGAACTGATCGAGATGTCCGCCGCGCGCCAGCGCACCTCGCCGAGGCCAGAGCCCACGCTGCCGCGCGCGATGGGGCTCAAAGCACTGGTGCGTGGATTAAAAGATGAAGCGGAAATGGAAGCCATCGCCGACGCGCTGGAAAAGACGCGCTGGTGCCGGAAAGACGCCGCGAAGATGCTGGGCATCAGTTATAAGGCGCTGCTCTACAAGATGCGCCAGTTCAACTTGGATACACCGCGCAGCCGGCGTTCCGCGGAGCCCGCGATGGCGGAAGCCACGGCCCCGGGAGCGGGGACGCGGAACGAATAGGTTCGCCGCCGATGGTTCGTTATTCTTGCGTTAGCGGCTGGCTAAGGTTGCCGAATTCAAGTAAGGTCTAGGCACAGGGGGCGCGGTCCAGGTCAGTGCTGCAGCCGCGAACAATGGAGGATGGGAGGAATGACGGAACGTCGCACCGCCCGGCGCTACGACTTGTCTTTACCCGTGATTATCCGGATTCCCGCCGAGCGCAAGGATGATTCGCAGCGCGGCAAGACGCGGGACATCTCCACACGAGGATTGTACTTTGTAATCGATCAGGATGTGGAAGCCGGTTCCGAGCTGGACATCACGCTCACGCTGCCAGCGGAGATTACCCAGGGCACGGAGGTTTTTGTCCGGGCAATGGGCAAGGTCGTGCGCGTGGAGCGGCGTTCGGAGGATGGCGCGCTCCGTTTGGGTGTGGCGGCGGTGATCGAGAGGTATGACATCATACGCGGCGAAGCCGCCCGGGCTTAGTCGTCGGCCCCATGCGCGCTGGCAAATTTTCGCGACATCCCCTGTTGCAAATGGTGAAACGCTGAGAAGGGCAGTTTTGGCGCGCCTCGAAACCTCCCACCGAAACGCCCACTTACGGTCAATGAGACAGGCA
>JAYVMO010000022.1:0-9594 GCA_043758915.1 Acidobacteriota bacterium
ACGGCGGCGGCGCTGCGGGCCATGGAAATCAAAGCAGACGTGATTTTGAAGGCCACGCGGGTGGACGGGATCTACGACGCCGATCCGGAGCAGGTGACGGAAGCAAAACTATTTGCCCAAATCACTTACCGCGAGGTGCTGCACAAGAACTTGAAGGTGATGGATTCCACGGCGATTTCACTGTGCATGGACAACGGCATGCCCATCGTGGTGTTCAACATGAACGAGCACGGGAATATCAAGCGCGTAGTGCTGGGCGAGCGGGTGGGGTCGAAGGTCACCCTGGTGTAGGAAGTATTTGTACGCGGCGGTGGCCGCGAGCGGAGCGCACTCCGGAATCGTTTTTCTCGGATAAAGCGGAAAAATCGAGTTGAGGATGCTATGACGACGATTGCAACGACGAAAGATGCCATGGCGGCGGCAAAGACGCGCATGGAGAAGGCCGTCGAGGATTTCCGCAAGGAACTCGCGACACTGCGCACTGGCCGCGCGAATGCTTCGCTGCTGGACAGCATCCGCGTGGATTATCACGGGACGCCGATGCCGGTGAACCAGCTCGGCTCGCTGACCGTTCCGGATCCGATGATGATCGTGATTTCGCCGTGGGATCCCAGCGTGGTGCCGTTGATCGACAAGGCCATACGGACCTCGGATCTGGGACTGAACCCGACCAACGATGGGAAAGTTGTCCGCGTGCCGATACCCTCGCTGACTGAAGATCGCCGCAAAGAGCTGGTGAAGCACCTGCACAAGGTGCTGGAGAATCACCGCACCGCGCTGCGCAACGTACGGCGGGATCTGAAGGAAGCCATCGAAAAGCTCGAGAAAGACAAGAAGATCAGCGAAGACGAAAAGAAGCGCGCGCTCGACGAGTTGGAAAAGCTTTCGCACGCGGAAACGAAGAAGATGGAAGATTTGTCCGCGACAAAGGAGAATGAGGTTATGCAGATTAAGTAGGCGGTGACTTGTGCCGCGTGACTGCTGACTCGTGATTCGTGGTGTCACTAGCCCGGCTTCGGCCGGGCTTTTTGTTTGGCGTTAGGGTTTTTTCGGATTGGGAGATTTTTCCGCTGTCGATTGCGGCTTGGCCGGTAAAGGCTCGGGACGCTCTAGCGTGAAGTCCTGAGCTTGGTCGTTTTGGACGGCGCGGAGGAATGCATTGTAGTCGGCGACGCGCGCGGCGGAAACTTCTCTCAAGAGAAAATTGATGTGGCGTGAAGAGGTGATCGTAAAACCTTTCGCGGCGTACTGCGAGGTGAAGGTGGCGTAATCGCGCTGGACCGACGTGCCTGTGGGCGTGCGTGCGGTGGTGCCGGGCGGCAAATGCAGTGTGGCGTGCGTTTCGACGTCGAGTGGAGTGCCAAGCTCAATGGGTGAGACTGCGGCGCCTGCCACCGGCTTAGCCGGCGGATCGGGCAGGGTAACTTGCGGCAGTAACGTGGGAATGCGGACTGGTTTCTTGGACCAGTCGACGAACTTCGGCATGGTAATTTCGTACTCGATGGTGAATGGCTCGCGGGTGGCGTAGGGATCGGAGGTAGTAACGTTGCTCACTTGCCCGCGAAAGCCGTCGGAAATCGAAAGAAGTTGGGCTAGGTCTTTCCATTTTTCTTTCGGCGACTGGTGGAAGGCGACGCGGAGCAACAGCTCGTTATCCCCGCGCAATATGTATTTCACTTTTGCGGAGAGAGTCCCGCTGGCGGCGAGGGAGGCGGTCACGTCCACGCGCTGCGTGGAAGGAAAAGGAAGAACATCGGGAATCTGGCGCCACCACCAGCCTTCATGTGGGCGTATTTCTCCCGGAAAGCTTCCAAGAAAGAGGGCCGTTTTGCCACGCTCATCGGCCCGCAACATTCCTAACGGGGCGACCTCCAAAGATGGATCGAGCCAGTAGTTTGTGCCGCAGTGGTCGCACATCCCTCCCTTGCGGTCTGGCGTTTGACCCCTGGCGCTGAGGATGAAGGAAGCCCCAACTGCATTCACAAGCAACGACGGCAAAGGAAGCTGCTCTGAAAGTTTTGTTTCGCCGCCAAGGAATGCCGGTTGCACGTCTCCTACAGAGGAGTATGAAAGCCGATCGAGTATGCGCAATTTATCCAGAGGCGTTCCATAACTCGATGATAAAATCTCTTCCGGGTTTCGCGAACGGAATCCCATGGAGTCCAGTGGCAGATCCACGGTCCTGATTTCTTTCGAGACGAACTCATAGAAGAGCTGCATCTTGCAGTCCGGGTCGGAAACTCCCTTGGTCAGTTCCGCAGCTTTGCTTTCTACGGTATGGTGTGTCGTGCTCGGGCTTCCCCAAAGATCAACCAGGCGCTCGGCCAGGGCGCGCCAGGAAGCAAAGGTTGTAATCGAAACGTCTGGCTGGGCGGCGGAACTCTCCGGTGAATCCGTTTTCGTGGATTTGCTGGCTCTCTCCCACCGATAGAGTTTTCTTGCTGTTTCTCCGTCGCCTGACGTCGAGGTGTCAGTAGCCGCCGTTTCCGGGTTAATCCGCACTTGCACGTTTAGGCTGCTCGGCAGGTCGAGTTCGAAGATTTCCTGAGAGACGACGCCGGTGCGGTCGAAGGAGTGGTCGAACCAGAAGTCCGGGGCGAGGGGATGATGAGACACAGTCGTGATGACGCGATATTCGAGGAGGTCACCCGGTTCCAGGCCGAGGATACGAACGGATTTGACGCGGACGTCCTGGTAGGCGGGGGCGTTGACGACGGCGGGATTAGGATTGTCGGTGATGGCGCTTGGAAGGATGTCGGCGGTGCCGCCGCTCGGATGGGTGATGCGGACGAGGGGAATCTCGACGGACTGGAAGGCGCGGTTAAAGTCGAAATTCAGGCGAGCAAACTGGCGAACGCCTAGCTCGTTGATGATGCGCACGCGGGTGTGGACTTCCTTGCGGGAATCGCCGTTGGTTTCAAAGCGGATGCGAGTTTCTAGCAGTTCGATTTGCGCCGGGAGTTGGGGCTCGGCAGGAACTGCCGCTGGTTCAGCGCGCTTTGCGGCGGGCTTTTGCACGGCCTCCTGCGCGTGGGTGAAGTGCAGAGGCGCCGACAGTAGCAGACAGAATGCAGAGAGAATGGGAAAGGTGAAGAGGGAGCCTGGTTTCACGATGGCCTCGAAGGCGAGTTTAGCCCGGTTCGATGAAGAAAGTAATGTGATGGGGTCGTATGAGTAATTCAGAGAAAAGTGGGCGCGACTGAAGAAAGACAAATGTCCGCCTCAGAAGGCGGCCGGTGCAGGAGCAGAGAAAAGCGCCCGCCTTAGAAGGCGGCCGATACAACAGCGTGCCAGATATGGTGACCTGCACTGGGGGACACGGGCGCGATAGCGGGCGGAAAGGGTTGCGGGCACGCGCTGTACGTGTTATACGTATTATACGTGGTAGCGTCTTGATCTTGGGAGAAGAGTCATGAGGCAGAACTTGACAGTGAGTCTCGACCAGCAAACGCTGCGGAAGGCCAAAATCCTCGCCGCCAAGCACGGCACGTCTATTAGTGGTCTACTGGCCCGGCAAATTGAGGATCTCGTTGGCGAAGAAGAGGCCTACGAGCGCGCAGAGCGCCAGGCACTGGCCCTCCTTGAGAAAGGTTTTCGGCTGGGAGGGGTGATCCAGGCGAGCCGGGAAGAACTCCATGAGAGGTAGAACTTTTGTGGACACGAATGTACTGATCTACGCGCACGACATCGACGCCGGGCGAAAACACGAAATCGCAAAGAACGTGCTGCGCGAGCTATGGAGTGAACGAGAAGGCGTGTTGAGCATGCAAGTGCTGCAAGAATTTTACGTGAACGTTACGCGAAAAATAGCTACACCGCTGCCCAAGGCCATGGCGCGCACGATTGTTGATAGTTACCGAAGCTGGTGCATGCAAACGACGACAGAAGAGATCGCAAGCGCTTTTCGAATTGAAGACGAGGCGCATCTGGGATTTTGGGACGCGCTGGTGGTGGCATCGGCGAGCAAGAGCGGAGCAGTCCGGCTTGTCTCGGAAGACCTAAATGCTGGTCAAACGATCCTGGGAGTACGTGTCGAGAATCCGTTCGCTGCGGGGTAGCGTGGTGGCTTGCAGCAGATTGCCTCTACACCCTGGAGAATCTACAAAGCGCGGTGGGTAGAGGCGGCGAGACGGAATTGGGGGGAATGCGTCTGAGAACATGATAACGTTTGGAGCGCGCCAGTGGCGCAAGGAGAGAACGGATGCGAAAGCTTTTCGCGGGTTTTGTGGTGACGGCGCTGGGCATTTGCTGCGGAGCGGCGCAGGTGGTTCGAGCGGACGATAAGGCCATGCCCAAGGGGCCGGATGATGACGGAACCAAGCCCGCGCTGGCGAAGATTGCCGGCGAGGCGGAGTTGAATTCCCAGGCGTTCAGATATTTGACGGAGCTGAGCGACGATATCGGCTCGCGCGTTACAGGCTCGCCCGCCGAAAGAAAAGCGGAAGAGTGGGGCGTGGCCAAGATGAAGGCCATGGGGCTGGAAAATGTGCACACCGAGAAGTATCAGATTTGGAAGGGGTGGACGCGAGGCAGCGCGGAGGCGGAATTGTTGACGCCTTCCAGGCACAAGCTGCATGTGGATGCCATGGGCTGGACAGGCTCGACACGCGCGGGCGGCGCCGAAGGGGACGTGGTGTCGGTGAATTTGTTTGACCTGGACAACGAGATGAAGAATGTCTCCAAGCTGAAAGGCAAAATCGCGCTGGTGGTGGCCCAGGGGAAGCCAAACAAGGATTCCATGATGATCTTTGCGCAATTTGGCGACTATTTGAAAGCGGCTGGATCGGCGGGAGCCATCGCCGTGATCGGCGGCCAAGGGGGATCGCATTCCGCCGGTATGAACCTGACGCACACCGGAATTCTGGGGTTTAACGCTGATTTTGCGGTGCCCGTCGTTTCCATGACCGCGGAAGACCAGGGCCAGCTGGAGCGCTATCTGGAGCGTGGAATCACGCCGCGCGTGCGATTTAACGTGCAAAACACGTTTACAAGCGGCCCGGTGGAAACGGCGAACGTGGTTGGCGAAATTCGCGGAAGGCAATATCCGGAACAGATTATGGTGGTCGGCGGCCACCTGGATTCGTGGGATTTGGCCGAAGGGGCGACGGACAACGGATCGGGGACGGCCACGGTTCTGGGTGCGGCGGACTCCATCAAGCGCTCTGGGGAACGGCCGCGGCGCACGATTCGTTTTGTGCTGTTTACCGGCGAGGAACAGGGGCTGGACGGCTCCTTCGCCTACATCAAGCAGCATCAATCGGAAATGGCCAACCATCTGGGCGATCTGGTGCTGGATGCGGGGCAAGGAGAAGTGAAAGGGTTTCAGATGGGTGGCCGCGACGATCTGGTTCCCGTAGTTGAACTGTTCACCAAGGCTCTTGCCCACATCAAGCCGCTGAGTGTCGATGACAAGATCGAATCCGGCACGGACACGCTGCCGTTTTCGATCGCCGGCCTGCCCGGCATCAATATGCTTCAGGACACGGCCGACTATAAGTACACGCATCATTCGGCGGCGGACGCACTCGAAGCGCAAAAGCCCGAGGTGCTGGCGCAAAATTCCATGTTGATGGCGCTGGCGGCGTTCTGGATCGCGGACCGGCCGGAACGCTTGGCGTCACCATGGCCTGCCGAAAGGACCGCGAAGATGCTCCGCGCGCAGCATGAGTATGAAGAGTTGAAGGCGTTTAACCTGTGGCCTTACGGGGAGTTGGGGGCCGACGAAAAGACCCCACCGCGGAACTAGCGGTCGGGGCTGGCTGGTTCGCAATGACGGGCGGCCCGATGAGAAATACAGATAACCCAATACATATCAATAGTTTGAGGTCGATATGAAGATCCTCTGCAATGGTTTGGGGAAGACCTGCGGGGGCCGCTGGAACCGGTCCTGAAAGCCGCCCGGGAACAAGCCGGGAAGTACTAAGCTGAGACCGGAAGGCAAAGAATCGGACAGAGGAGTCAAGGCAAGGGATGGGCCAAAGACCCTTTCCCAACAAAGATTTCCACTGCCCTGTGTCGAACTGATTTGACAGGAGATGTTTTCTTCTTTATACTCCTTTGTTTGTCGGGGGATGTTCGTCCCTGTCAGGGCGGGCCCGGTTGTTTTGGATCCGCTAGTTGGAAGGAAAATATCTTCGGTCCCGGAACATAGCAAGACGGAATGGGACAGAAGAGCGGCCGGAATGGGGCGCCAGCCCCGCAAAGCCGAGTAAGCCTCTCCGAACCGAAGCCAAGAGAAGAGTTCTGCCTCTTGGAGTGCGTACGGAGTTTCTTGCTGGTTGTATCTCCGGATTCGCAGTAGACCTTTCAGCGCGAAAGTGCGCTCTCGCGCAATTTTGTGCGCGCGCCTTGCGAGAGCCGCGGGAAATTGTGCGCGTTATTGGCGGGCTGCTGTGCGCTCTGCCGATAAAAAGTGGTCCGCTTTGCGGCCACGGATGAAGAGGACGACTGTGCCGACGTTTTCGCAATTAGTACGCATGGGACGTGAGAAAGTCCAGGTCAAGACCAAGTCGCCCGCGCTCATGGGCTGTCCGGAAAAACGCGGCGTGTGCATCCGCGTGTACACCCAGACGCCGAAGAAGCCCAACTCCGCGCTGCGAAAAGTCGCGCGCGTACGCTTGACGAATACCGTCGAAGTGACCACTTACATTCCCGGCATCGGCCACAATTTGCAGGAGCACTCTATCGTTCTCGTGCGCGGCGGGCGTGTGAAGGATCTTCCGGGAGTGCGCTATCACATCGTGCGCGGAACGCTGGACGCCGCGGGCGTGGAAAACCGCAAGCAAGGGCGCTCGAAGTATGGCGCGAAGCGGCCCAAGGCCGCGCAAGCGAAGTAAAAGATTCGATGAGCCCCGGCCGGTGCGGGGCAGGCAGTGAAGAGATTCTGAAGGAGCGATAAAGAGCAATGCCACGCAAAGGACTTGTTTTTCGGCGCCCGCAAGCGATCGATCCGGTTTATGCCAGCGACATCGTGGAGAAGTTCATCTGCTCGATGATGTGGGAAGGCAAGAAGTCGACGGCGCAGCGCGTGTTTTATGGCGCGATGGATCAGGTCGCCAAGAAGACCAACGACGATGCGCTGAAAATTTTCAAGAAGGCCATCGAGAACGTCAAACCGCTGCTGGAAGTGAAGACGCGGCGCGTGGGCGGCGCGAACTATCAGGTTCCCATCGAAGTGAATCCCTTCCGGCGGCAGTCGCTGGCCATCCGCTGGCTGTTGCAGTATTCGCGGGAACGCGCGGGCAAGACCATGGTGGACAAACTCGCGGATGAACTGATTGATGCTGCGAATGCGCGCGGCGGAGCGATGAAAAAGAAAGAAGACGTGCACCGCATGGCGGAAGCCAACAAGGCCTTCGCGCATTACCGCTGGTAAGAAAAGGGATTGGTGGTTGCCGTGAGTGAAGCAGTCGCAACTCGAACAGGGGAGAAGAAAGCCGTTCCAGGGACCATGAGCCGGGCATTCAAACTCGAAGACACGCGCAACATCGGAATCATGGCGCACATCGACGCCGGAAAAACCACGTCGACCGAGCGCATCCTGTTCTATACCGGCGTGACTTACAAGATCGGTTCCGTGGATGAAGGCACCGCCACCATGGACTGGATGGAGCAGGAGCGCGAGCGCGGCATCACCATCACCAGCGCCGCGACGACGGCTTCCTGGGACCGCTACGACAAGAAGTACCGCGTCAATATCATCGATACTCCCGGCCACGTGGACTTTACCGTCGAAGTGGAGCGCTCGCTGCGCGTCCTCGACGGCGCGGTCTGCGTATTCGATTCCGTCGCCGGCGTTCAGCCGCAGTCGGAAACCGTATGGCGCCAGGCGGACAAGTACCGCGTCCCGCGCATCTGTTTCGTCAACAAGATGGACCGCATGGGCGCGGATTTCGACCACGTCATTCGCACTATTCGCCAGCGCCTCGGAGCCCACCCCGTACCCCTGCAGTTTCCCCTCGGCCGCGAAGACAATTTCATCGGGATTATCGATTTCCTGGAAGAAAAAGTAACCATTTGGCTGGAAGAGACGCTCGGTGCGAAGTTTGAAATTTTTGAAGTTGCAAAGTTGTGGGACAAGGCGTTTGTGGATTCACGGCCGGAAGTGGCCGCAGCCCTGAAGGGTTCCGCGATCGACAAAAAGTTCTACGACGAACACCGCGGCAAGATGATCGACTTGATCGCCGAGCGTGACGACGAAATCGTCGAAAAGTATTTGAGCGAAGTACCGCTGACACTCGAAGAGATGCGCAAGTCCATCCGCAAATCGACGCTCAATCTGAAGATCGTGCCGGTCCTGGCGGGTTCGGCTTTCAAGAACAAAGGCATTCAGCCGCTGCTCGATGCGGTTGTGGATTTTCTGCCTTCGCCCGTGGACGTTCCTCCGCTCGAGGGCACGAATCCGGTGAATGACGAAACCGAATTGCGCCGCGCCTCCGACGATGCGCCGTTTTCCGCGCTGGCGTTCAAGATCATGTCCGACCCGTTCGTCGGCCATGTGACGTACATCCGCGTCTATTCCGGCGTTCTGAAGTCCGGCAGCTACGTTTTGAATTCGGGCAAAGGCACGCGCGAGCGCATCAGCCGCTTGCTGCAGATGCACGCCAACAAACGCGAAGAGATCGAAGAGATTTATGCCGGCGATATTTGCGCTTGCGTGGGTTTGAAGAGCGTAAATACCGGCGACACACTTTGTGATGAAGAAAAGCCTATCATCCTCGAGAACATCGATTTTCCCGCCCCCGTTATTTCCGTAGCTATCGAACCCAAGACCAAAGCCGATCAGGACAAACTGGGCGTGGCCATGCAGAGGCTCGCGCAGGAAGATCCGACGTTCCGCGTGTCCACTGAACCGGACACCGGGCAGACGCTGATCTCCGGCATGGGCGAGCTGCACCTGGAAATTATCGTGGACCGCATGCTGCGCGAATACAACGTGCAGGCCAACGTTGGCCGTCCGCAGGTGGCGTATCGCGAAACGATTCGCAAGAAAGCCACCGCCGAAGGCAAATACATCAAGCAGACCGGCGGCCGCGGGCAATACGGCCATTGCGAAATTGAGCTGCATCCCATTCCGAGTTCCAGCCACGAGAACATGAAAGAGATGTCCACCGACGATCTCGATGCGCTGGCCAAGCAAGTGGTCGGCGGACCGGCTGGAAAGTGGAAGTTCGACAAGGAACATCGCTTTTTGTTTATCGACAAGGTGATCGGCGGATCGATTCCGCGCGAATTCATCGCGCCGATCGAAGCCGGCATTCGCGAAGCCCTGGATACCGGCACCCTCGCGGGCTTCCCGATAGTGGACGTCGCAGTGGTCCTGATTGATGGCAGCTACCACGATGTGGATAGCTCGGAAATGGCCTTCAAGATCGCGGGGTCGATGGCCTTCAAGGCGGCATGCCATAAGGCCTCGCCTGTGTTGCTCGAGCCCATCATGAAGGTGGAAGTGGTGGTGCCGGAAGAATATATGGCGCCGGTGTTCGGCGATTTGAACGCGCGGCGTTCCGCGATTATGGGAACGGAAAACCGCGCGGGAAGCAACGTGATTCGCGTGGAAGTGCCGCTGGCGCAGATGTTCGGTTACGCCACGGA
>JAYVMO010000023.1:0-2680 GCA_043758915.1 Acidobacteriota bacterium
ATCGACGCGCACACCCACATCACTTTCCAGGAAATTCCCGGTAAAGCTCCCTTCGAGGGCATGTATTTGAAAGAAGGCTCGCCATTCCGCGCGCTTCGCGGACTGCACACCGGCCAGATCATCCTGAACGCCGGGTTCACCACCGTGCGCGAAGTCGGCAACGAAGCGGATTACGCCTGCAGCGACCTGAAAAAAGCGATTCACATGGGATGGTTCGATGGTCCCACCATTCAATGCGCGGGAAAAATTATCGGGCCGTTCGGCGGGCAATCCAAAGGCATGCCGGAAGAAGTCGGCGACTTCTGGAAGCACGAATATCTGGACGCGGATACACCCGCGGAAATCGTGAAAGCCATCCACGAAAATATTTATTACGGGGCGGATGTCATCAAGCTGGCCACCGACAACAGCGATTATTTTTATTCGGAAAATGACATTCGCGTCGCCGTCAACGAAGCGCACAACGCGGGGCGCGCTGTCGCGGTGCATGTCTATGGCGGAAAAGCCGCTGACAACGTCATCAACGGCGGCGCCGACTCCGTCGAGCACGGTTTCTCGTTAACCGACGAGCAGCTGAAACTCATGAAAGAAAAAGGAACCTTCCTCGTCGGCACCGATTTTCCCACTGAGCATCTCGCCGGGCTCAATCCATCCAACGACACGCTCGCCGACGCCAGCAAGCTCGGCAATAGCATCATCGACCGCCTCAGTCGCGCCAACAAAATCGGCGTGAAAATGGCTTTCGGCTCGGACACCGTAACCGAAATGCCCGGCCGCACTCGCGCCGACATGATGTTCGATTATCTTGCCGTATGGCGCGCCGCAAACGTCACGCCGGAAAATACCCTCAAGGCCATGACCAGCAACGGCGCCGAATTGCTGCGCATCGGTAAGGAACGCGGCGCCATCGCCAGCGGATACTTCGCGGACATCATCGCCATGCCCGCCAGCCCGTTGCAAGACACCGAGTCCCTGCGCAAAATCAACTTTGTCATGAAAAACGGCAAAATCATCCGCACGCTGCAATAACCAATTGTCGCCAAAAAAATCAGCCAACCCCTGCTATCCGTTTTGCCTTATCCTTGTAGGGAGACTTAGCTATGTCGCCGCAAACTCTACTCATTAAAAGCAAACCTGAACTCGCCGAAATCTGCCGTCGTTTTAACGTTCAAGAGCTTAGTTTGTTCGGCTCGGCGCTTCGCACGGATTTTCGCCCGGATAGCGACATCGATCTGCTGGTTGAATTTAAACCAGACGCAAGCGTTGGGTTGCTTGATTTTTCCGCACTACAAATTGAACTCGAATCCCTTTTACAACGTAAAGTAGACCTGGTTTCCAAACAAGGCCTGAAGCCGGTGGTCCGTGATCGAGTTCTGGAAAATCTAGAACCATTGTATGCGGGCTGATCGCCAGCGCCTTCTGGATATTCTCGAAGCCGCCGCGCTTCTCAGTACATTTTCGGAAGGCCGGACCCGCAACGATCTCACGAACGATTTACTGCTTCAAAGCGCACTCTTGCATCAGCTGTTTGTGATTGGCGAAGCCTGTTCTCGTATTTCTCCATCTCTCAAAGAGACCCATCCAACGATCCCCTGGCGGGCTATCGCTGGTTTCCGCAATCACATCGCTCACGAATATTTTTCTCTCGATCTGGAAATACTCTGGCAGACGGTGAAAACGGATCTTCCAAAACTTGCACCGGAAATTGCCGAGATTCTGCGTGGGTTACGCACTCAGCCGGAATAACGCTGCTCTTTCCACGGGTCGCCGTAGGCGTGGTAGCCGTTGCGCTCCCAAAAACCCAGTTGATCGTGATCCAGCAGCGTGAACCCGCGTACCCACTTCACGCTTTTCCAGGCATACAGATGCGGCACCACCAACCTCACCGGGCCGCCATGTTCCGCTGCCAGCGGCGCGCCATCGTGTTCAAACGCAAAAAGCACATTGGGCAATTGCAAATCTTTTAGCGGCACGTTGGAAGTGTAACCTTCCTCCGCCAACACCAGCGCATATTCCGCCCCCGCTTCTATCCGCACGTTCTTCAACACTTCGGTAAACAGCACGCCCTTCCAGTGATTATCCAGGCGGCTCCAGCGCGTCACGCAATGAAAATCGCTGGTCACCTCAACCTGCGGAAGCGCGGTAAATTCCTGCCAGCTGAATTCCAGCGGCTCCTCCACCAATCCATCCACTTTGAAATCCCATCGCGCGGCGTCGAATCGCGGCACGCCGCCGGCATGCAGCACCGGCCATTTCAGCGTCAGGGACTGCCCGGGCGGCAAACGCCCTTCGGCCCGCGCCTTTTTCTCCATCACCCGGCGCCCGCCGTGATCGCCAAAAATCGGCATAGGTCCCTCCACTTACTTGTTTCATTTTACCCGTCGACGTCATCGCTCGCACGCCGCGCCGCACTCGTCCGCTCTCACCCTATGTTATTCTTTTTCCATGCCCGCACAGATTCTCGATGGCTTGAAAATCCGCGACCAGATTTTCCTCGAACTGAAAAGTGAAATCGCCCGCCTGCAAGCGCAAAATATTCGTCCCGGGCTCGCCGCGGTGCTGGTTGGCAACGACCCGGCCTCGCAACTCTATGTCAAAAGCAAAATTGCGGCCTGCGAACAGCTCAACATGGCCAGCTGGATGCACATACCGCCGGCCGATTCCAGCACGGAATACATGC
>JAYVMO010000024.1:0-4445 GCA_043758915.1 Acidobacteriota bacterium
CGAGTGGATCGAATGCCGGAATCAGTCCAGCTTAGACATGGAAATTGCCGGCACTATCGATCTCTTTTTCAGCGATAGCCACCTGCCCATCCGTGAACAGGAGATTCGCCGCTTCCTGCCGCAGATCAATCCCAACGGGCTTATCCTGATGCACGATACCAGTTCGCATTACAAGGTCGCGCGTGAGGCGGCGTTCCGGCTGGAGCAGGAGGGATTGATTTCCATGGTTGTCCTGCCCACGCCGCGCGGCCTGATGATGGCGCAGAAGCGTTCAGGGAGAAAATGACGCGGTACTGCCGCACTCGACCCGCGTTGCCGCATCGACTATCATTACTTTTCATGGCGCAAACTGCAGACCGGCCGGGGGGAATGGTGCGTCAGGCGCCAGGGGCATCGGGCGAGTTCGCCGCGCGGGGAGCAGTTGCGGCGCTGGATTGTCAGGCGGTCATTTTGGCCGGTGGCCTCGGAATGCGCATGCGTCCGATCACCGAGACTATTCCCAAGCCGATGATTCCCGTGCTCGGCAAGCCATTCCTGGAGCAGCAGCTTGCGATGCTCACTGGGTACGGATTTCAGCGCGCGCTGCTCCTGGTCGCCTATCTAGGGGAAAAGATCGAGCAGTATTTTGGCGACGGCAGGGAGCGGGGATGGCAGCTATCTTATTGCTACGAAGCGTCGCCGCTGGGCACCGGGGGCGCTTTGAAAAATGCGGAAGAGAAACTGGAGAACGAGTTCGTGGTGCTGAACGGCGACACGTTTCTGGCGATTGACTATGCCGCCGTGTGGCGAGCGTTTCGCGAGGCCGACAGCAGCGCTTTTGTCGTGGCCTACCAGAAATCGGGCAGCGACCCCGCGAATCTCCTTGCCAACAAAGTTCCCAACAATCTCGCGGTGGCGCCGGACGGCCTCGTGACCGCCTACCACAAGCGCGATCCTCAAGGCTTGACTCATGTCGACGCGGGTGTGCTCCTTCTCCGAAAGGAAATATTGGGAGAAATTCCACTGGGGCGGGCCTGTTCGCTCGAAGAGGAGATTTTTCCACGGCTGATCGCGGAAGGCCGCATGAAGGCGTGGATCACCTCCGAGCCGTTCTACGACATGGGCAGCCCCGAAGGCTTGCGGGCGCTGGAAGCGAGGCTCACGTGATCCTCACGAAAACGCCGTTCCGGATCAGCTTCGCGGGCGGCGGGAGCGATTTACCGGGGTTCTACCGGCGGCGCACCGGGGTGGTGGTGAGCACGACGATCGACAAGTCGATGTACATCGCCATCCATCCGTATTTTCACGACAAAATCCGCATCAAGTATTCGCGGACGGAAGACGTTTCGAGCGCCGCGGAAGTCGAGCACCCGCTGGTGCGCGAGTGCCTGCGCATGGTGGGAATCGAGAAGGGCATGGAGATCGCCAGCTTCGCGGATGTTCCGGCGGGAACGGGCATGGGCTCGAGCAGCGCGTTTACGGTGGGATTGTTGCAGGCTTTGCACGAACTGGCCGGCCGGAAGCCAACTGCCGGGGAGCTGGCTGCCGCGGCGTGCCAGGTCGAACTCGAGCGGCTTGCCGAACCCATCGGCAAGCAAGATCAATACGCGGTGGCCTGCGGAGGGCTGAACTGCATACGGTTCCATACCGATGAGAGCGTCGAAGTGCATCCGGTAGCGTGTGCGGCGGAAACGCGAGACGCGCTTCAACTGCGCCTGATGCTCTTTTATATCGGCCAGGAACGGGTGGCCAGCTCGATCCTGGCCGAGCAATCGCGAAATATGGTGGACTCGGAAAAGTTCAGCCGCGTTACGCGCATGGCGGCGCTTGCCGAGGATCTTTGCGCGGCGCTGGAACGCAATGACATTTCATCGTTCGGCGAAATTCTGCATCAGGGGTGGCTGCTCAAGGCCGGCGTGGCGCAGGGAATTACCAACGAGGCCGTGGAATCGAACTACCGCCTGGCGCGCGAGGCGGGAGCCGAGGGGGGGAAACTGCTGGGCGCGGGTGGCGGGGGCTTCTTACTGTTGTGTTGCGAGCCGGGCAAGCAACAGCAAGTGCGTGCGACGCTTGCTCATTTGCGAGAAATGTCGTTTGCGATGACCAACGACGGCTCGCAAGTCCTGCACAATGACGGCCAGAATCGCCCAATTTTGGCGCGTTCCGAGGCCCTTTCCGCAAGGGGCAATTGAGCGTTGCCGAACGTAGCGCGCTGCGATATTCTTGAATTTCACTCGTTTCCAACATTGAGGCCGCTTTTTGAAAGCCACAAAAATCACGCCAGTTGAGGCCCAGCCGCTGCTGGCTTCGCGGGAATACCTTGCGGGCCTGCGCATGGTTCTCGATTGCCTGGATACTTCCGTAGTGGACCGCATCACCGAAGCGATTTGGCGCGGGTACCAACAGGGGCGCACGCTGTTTCTGTTCGGCAATGGCGGGAGCGCGGCGCTGGCTTCTCATTTCGTCTGCGACATCGGGAAGGGAACCGTGGCGCCCGGCCGCAGGCGGCTGCGAGCGATCTCCCTGACCGATAATGTGCCGCTGATGACGGCATGGGCGAACGATACGAACTACGGCGAAATGTTTGCCGAGCAATTGCGCGGCCTGGTGGAGAAGGACGATCTGGTTCTGGCCATCTCCGGGAGCGGAAATTCGGAAAATGTCGTGCGCGGTTTGCAAGCGGCACGGGAAGCGGGCGCGAAGACCATGGCGTTGACGGGATTTTCCGGCGGCCGCGTGAAGGCGCTGGCCGATCTTTGCCTCATCGTGCCATCCGATAATATGCAGCACATTGAAGACGCGCACTTATTTTCCGCGCACGCTATCTTCACCGCCATCCGGCGGCAGATGATGCAAGCGAATGGAGAGTAGTTCATTGGCGTTCCGCCCCGCCGCGCAAAGTCTTGATTCCTCGCTATGCTGAAAGCCGTTATTTTCGATCTGGATGGCGTTATCGCGGACAGTCATCCAATTCATGAAGCTGCCTGGAAAGCGCTGCTGGCCGAAGAGGGGTTCGACTCTGCCGCCATCAATGTAGATTTTCTCTACACGGGCCATCCGCGCCGCGAAATCCTGCGCCACTATATGGGCGCAGTGAGCGAGCCTCGTGCCGAACGCCTTGGGAAGCGCAAGGACGAACTGTACCTGCAAGCCGCGGAAAAGCTGGCGCCGAAACCGGGAATTCCGCGCGTAGTGGATGAACTGGTAGCCGTTGGAATTGTTCTTGCGCTGGCTACCTCTGCCGCCCGTGCGCGGACGGAGGAGACACTTGCAAAGTTTGGAATGGCCGGCAGATTCGCCGCCGTGGTTACCGGAGAAAACGTGCGCGCAGCGAAGCCCGCGCCCGATATTTTCCTTCTCGCTGCTGCAAAGCTGGGAGTTGTGCCGGAGGAAGCCGTGGTCGTGGAGGACTCCGTTGCGGGAGTGCAGGCGGCGCACGCGGCGGGGATGCGATGCGTTGGCTATGCGTTGCCGGCGCGGATGTCCAGTTTGCGGGAGGCGGGTGCGGACGACGTGATTGCCGAATTTCCTCTCGATTCGGCTCGATATTTTCAGCGGGTCATCGAAGTGGATTTGCAGGCTCGTGCCGAGCGAAGCGTGGGGTCAGCGGCGCGGCGGGGAGACTGAAAACGCGTGTGGATCGCTTACATCGCGCTGGGTATCGCCATCATCGGCACGATTTCGTCCACGGTTTTTCTTGTATTAGCGCTATTAGGCGCGGCGAAGTTTCACCGTGAAGCGCGCGATCAGCGGCTTGCCGCGGAAAAAGTGGCATCGCTGCCACCCGTGTCCCTTCTGAAGCCGGTTCACGGCCTGGAAGCGCGGCTGAAAGAAAACATCGAAAGTTTTTTCCGGCAGGACTATCCCGACTACGAAATTCTGTTTGCGGCGGACACCGAAGACGACGCGGCGCTCGCCGTGGTGCGCGAGGTTTCCGCGCGCTACCCGCGGATTCGCTGCCGCATCGTCGTCAATGGCCGGCCGCCGTGGCCCAATCCGCCGGCTTACTCGTTTGCCCGCATGACGGAGCTGGCGGCATACGACATCCTCGTGACCAGCGACAGCGACGTCGAGGTGGGCCCGAGTTATCTTCGCGAAATCGTGCCACCGATGCTCGATCCGGGCGTGGGAATGCTGACCTGCCTTTATCGCGGAAAAAACGCGGGAGGATTCTGGTCCGGGCTGGATGGCATCGGGATGTCCGTGGAAATGTCGGCGGGAGTGGTGACGGCCAACCTGCTGGAAGGGATGAAGTTCGGTCTGGGGCCGACGATTGTTGTGCGCAAGGACTCCGTGGAGAAAATCGGCGGGTATCGCGTGCTCGGGGAATATTTCTCGAATGATTTTGTCATCGGGAATCTGATCGCAAAGGCGGGGTACCGGGTAATTCTCTCCCGCCATGTGATTGACCATGTGGTGCCGCCGATGACCTTCCGGCGCATGTGGGAGCGGCAGGTGCGCTGGGC
>JAYVMO010000025.1:0-10763 GCA_043758915.1 Acidobacteriota bacterium
GACCTAAACAGGGCAGTGTTCCGTTTGAATCAACGCTCGCGAACGAAATTAGCCTTTGAAACTCCTGCAAGAAGACTTCGAGCTAGTGTTGCGTCGACCCATTGAGACCGCCCCCCTTACGAGGCATTCCGCGGAATTGCGCGCCCAGATCCTGGCGATGCTCAAGAGCGGCAAGAGCCAGAACCAAATTGCGCGCGAGCTGGACAAGAGCCTGGGAACGATTGGATATCACGTGGCGCGATTGCGCATGGCAGGGAAGCTCAAGGGCTGACAGCCGCGAGGGCCCAAAGCCGCAGTGCGCGGCGTCCCCGTCGCTTGTCCTAGAAACAAATGAAATCGAACGGCAGTTCTTGGAGTGCGGCGGCTTGCCGCCGCTGTGCTGCGGCACGAAGCCCTCAGTAGGTAAGCTCATGATACCCGGCGGGATAGGACATTGCGCCAAAGCGGGAGCACGGCTGCCGCACTCCAAAATACCGGGCAAGCGGCGTCCGCGCTGGTGGGAGGAACTTGGGCGACACCAGAGCGGCAACGCATTTCGCGTGGCAACGCAAAAATGGTAGGCTGAAACGAGACCGTGGGAAATCGAACTCGCTTCGGCAAAATGGCAAGAAGATCTTTCGCGGTGGCATTGGCCATGATGGCCGGGCCTGTTGTTGGCATGCTGTACGCGCAAGAGCCGCCAGCGCGCTCGCAAATAGCGCTGGCAACTGAACAGCCAGCGTTACCTTCTCCATCTCCCGCAATTTCTGCGCTCGCAATTTCTCCGCTGCGAGGAAGTTCTGCACAGGGACCGCAGACGAGTCCACGGCAGCCACAATCTGCAATGCAACAGCCGCCCGCTGCTGGACAACAGCCACAAACTCCATCGCAACAGCCGACAACCGCACCGCAACGGACACCCGATGCGACTTTCCCGGAAGAGGCGATGAAGAACGCGACGGCGCCGTGCGTGGAGCCGCCGCCAATGGTGCGGATCGAGGACTACGACGGGCCATTGAAGAAGGTGGTGGGAACGTTTGCGCGGCCGTTGGAACGCAAGTCGGTGCACCCGCCGCGGTACAAGGCTGGAGCGAAGTTGTGCACGCTCAAATTCAAGGATAAGTTTTTGCTGTTTGTGCAGGATTCGGTGGACCCGGTGACGTTTCTGGCCGCAGGCTTCGAGGCGGGGCTGGACCAGGCGCAAGATACGGATTACGGCTATGGACAGGGCGCGGAGGGGTACGGAAGGCGCTTTGCGGCGGAGTTTGCGGGTCAGGCGACGTCGAGGTTCTTCGGCGACTTTGCGTATCCGTGGATATTTTCGGAGGACCCGCGTTATTACCGCCTGGTCCATGGGAGCACCAAAAAACGCTTGTTGCATGCATTGGAGCACGTGGTCGTGGGTCACAACGACAATGGTAGGCGCATGTTTAATTTTTCCGAATGGCTGGGGACGACAAGTTCGGTGGTGCTGAGCAACACCTTGCACCCGGACAACCAACGCGGCTTTTCCGCGGCAGCGGAAGGTGTGAGCTACAGCATTTTGCAGGACGCGGCTTACGATGTGCTAAGGGAATTCTGGCCGGAAATTTCCCGCAAATTCAAGCTGCCGTTCCGCGGGCAGTCTGATCCGGCGAGCCACGATGCGACTGCTGCCAGCAAATAGGCCCTCGCGGTCACCCGAGCGAACTGATCAACACACAAAGAACGGGCGCTAGCTTTCCGGAAAGGTAACCATGTGAGAGAGATAAACTTCCCGTTTAGATTTCTCAAGAGCAATGCTTCTGCCGATGAGGCGACGGATGGGCGCGCCACGCTGGGGATGGCTCAGGAGTTCCAGGCCACATGGGTCAGATGCTGTTTGCGGGAGGCCCACTCGGCACCGGAGAGGATGCGGGGGGCGGCTTCGAGGAGGCGAGCGATGAATTTGAAGACGGCGACAGGGGTCCAAGGGCTACAGGCGAGGTCGCTGTTAGGCGATGACTTTGGAAGCGTAGGGGCGCCGGAGAGGCCTTGCGCCGGGAATGGGGAAAGTCATGCTCCAGAAATTCGAGTCGGGGTTGACAAATTCAACTCCGACGTAGGTTTTGCCATCGCGCTCGCGGCGGATGGCTACCACGCGGCACTCGATCGAATGGTTGCTGTGTTCATTGACGAGCTGGAGCACCTGGCCGGTCACGACCACGTGATCGAAGAGCAGCAGCGCGCCATGACGGTTGACGGATTGCGAGGAGGCCTGGGCGGCGAACTTTTCGCCACTATCGGATTGGCCGTGAACGGTGAGAGGCACAGTGAGGGTGACCCGCCATGTGCGGCGGCGTTCTTTGCAGCGAAAGTGGAGAATGGCCACGGGACAACTTACCTCAGCTTGAATTCAAAAGATTCCGGCCGGGGTTCTTTCGAAAAAGCAGCCACGGCAGCGGTTTATGTGCTGGCGTCGGGGAGAGCCCCAAGCGCGCACGAAAGAGAAAAGACTCACCAAACCAGAATCACACTTCTGATATAGTGCGCTTCCTCTTCACTGCGGACAATAGCTGGGCGGTACTAAAATCGTCGACAGTGATTCAGTACTCTAGTACTTCCCTCTAGTAAGTTCAATAGGGGATTTGAGGGGGTCTGAGGGAAACTGCGCAGCGCAGCGGCTTTGGGGGTTGCCTGGTTGTGGTGGGGGATAGTAGCCCGGAGTGCTCACGAGATTTCGCGCCATTGGCCGTTAAGCCCAATGAATACTTTGCGTTACAAGCAAATTCACGTCTATTCAAAAACTACACACTGTCGAAACTCCAAGAACGTCAGGCAGCGAAAGCCCGCATAAAATCGATGTGTACAGGCCCCGCGTCGTCTTGTAGAAATCCGGGCTAGCAGGGGTGGCGACTGGCAATTCCGGGAGCAAGCCCTATAGTGCTGGGGCGTCCGCTCTCGAAGCCGAGAGCTCGGACGCCCCGTTTTTTAGCGGACATCGCCAAGCTAATGCCGTCCAGTTGGCTGGCATAAATCGATAAATTCCACACTCCACGGCGAAACCGACAAATCGATGCGCGCGAGGCTTATCGGCAGGTCAAAACGGCGAGGGCCAGCGCTGCCCGGATTGATGTAGATCACACCATCGCGCTCCAGGTGGCTTGGTTTGTGCGAGTGTCCGCTGACGACGCAGTGGAAGCCGGCGGTCTTGGGATTCAGATGCAAGTCGTGGACATCGTGAAGGATATAAAATGTCGCAGGCCCGGCTTTTACCACGGCCGTCGGCGGCAACTCCTTTGCCCAAGGGGCGGTGTCGATGTTGCCTCGGACGGCCACCACGGGGGCGATGGTTTTTAGCGTTTTCAAAATATCCGGGTGGCCGACATCACCGGCGTGGAGGATGAGGTCGACGCCGCGCAAGGCTTGCACAGCCTCTTCGCGGAGCAGGCCGTGAGTGTCAGAGATTAGGCCAACTTGCTGAACATTCTGCATATCCGCGTTCTGCAATTAATCCGGCAGAAGTTTTACGATTTGCAGCGCGTTGACTCTGGCCTTGTTGACGGTCAGGCCCCAATGGAGGTGCGGGCCGGTGACGCGTCCGGTGGCTCCCACTTTGCCGAGCACGGCGCCGGAGCCGACGAGGTCGCCAACTTTGACGGAGATCGCGGAGAGGTGTCCATAAAACGTGTAAATGCCCAAGCCGTGGTCCAGGATCACGGTGTTGCCGGAGAAATACAAAGACTCGGCGAGAACCACGCGGCTACGCTGCGCGGCGTGAACCGGAGTTCCCGTACGCGAGGGAAAATCCACGCCGGTATGCGGGGAGCCGGGATGACCATTGAGAATGCGGCGGCGGCCGAAATTGCCGCCGGAGGTCACGCCGTCCAAGGGAATGCGAAAACGGCCTTGCCACAGGCGCTCCGGGGTCACGCGATCGAAGATCTCACGCAAGCGCTGGCGCTCTTTTTCGGCGCGCTTGAGTTGATCGGGATCGGGCTCGACAAATTTGTTTTCCACATGAAGGCTTTCGACCGGGAAGTGGCCTTCTCTGACGGCGATGGATGCGGTGCAATTCACGGGATCGCCGTGCGACGGCTGCGCGGTGATTTTCAGCGCATACTCTCCGGCCGCTTTTTCGAGATCGGCTCCGAGGAGCGCGCGCCAAACATTTCCGCGCGTGTCCTCCTGCCAGAATGGAATCGCGCGCGCCTCCCATTCGCCTTTGACTTGCGCAAGCGTTGACGCGCTACGCACCTCGGCGAGGAGCAAAGTCCCCTGCGAAGGCTCAAGCGAACTGAGGCGCAGTTCCACACCGTTGCCGCAGTCCTGAGCCGCGCGCGCTTCGCCGGCGGCAAGAAGAAAGAGGGTGCAAGCACAAAAGACGGCATAAAAGGGTTGAGCTAAAAATTCTCGGAGAAAGAACCCAGTTGGAATGCTGCGTTCACGCATGACCATCGACTATACCGCACCGGAAATGGCTGGCGCTATGAATGGATGCGGAAGCCAATTTGACCCGACTGCCGCAGGCGATGAATTGGCTCGTCCTGCCGGAGAACGCGATACGCTATTTGAGAATTGCCCCGGAAAAGTGCGAGCAGCGCGAAGGAGACGGCATGGACGAAAAGCTGGCTGTGTGGCGCAAGGAGACGCCGGGCTGCGCGCGCGGGTTTGCTCGAAAGCCATCGCGGAGTGCGCGGAGGCTAGACACTCCGGCGATGTCCCGGCCAGATTTCGATCGGCGAAGCGCTCCGCGTGGCCGGCGGCAAATTCTCGCCATCGCGCTGCGCCGCGGTCGATTTGCAGCGCCACCATTCTTGTCCCCAAGAGAATTCCCGCGGTTTGAAGCAAGTCTGGCAGAACGTGCAAGTAGCCGTGGGAAAAATTCTTTTCGAGACTACGTTTGACGAACTGCGCAAGCGCGCACTTGCAGGCATTGCGCGCGAGGGCCACTACATCGCGTTCGAAGTCTAGAGCCTAGTCGATGGATGGAGCGCCGGAGCCGTATTTTCACAAAAGCCCGCGCCGCCTAAGTCCGCATCTTCGCCAAAACCGGTTTCAGTGTGGCGCCGGCAGGCCGCTGTGTGACGGCTGAATAGGCGGTGGCAGCGGAACAGTGGATTTGTACTCGCAAAACGGTTCAACCGTGATCGTGCTCAGGGGTCCAGGAATCGGAATAACCAGCGGCGGATTGGGCGTCTGGTCGAAGTCGAAGACATCGCTCAGGTCGTTGGCTCGATCGTCCAGCGCGGTGAGATGCGCAAGGTTCCAGCGCTCCTCGATGAATTTGAGGACGGAAGTGAAGTCGTACACGTAATGGCTGACGTAGTCCGGCTTGGCATAGGGAGAGATGACAATCGCCGGCACGCGCGGGCCGTAGCCGAACGCGTCCACCGTCGGCGGCGGGACATGGTCGTAGTATCCACCATAGTCATCCCAGTTCAGGAAGATCACGCTGTTTTTCCAATACGGACTTTCCATGACGGCGTTCACCAGAGAAGTCACATACCACATGCCTTGCGCAGGGGACTGCGGCGGGTGTTCGCTATCCCGCAGCATGGGAACGATCCAGGTCACCTCTGGCAGCGTGCCCTCGCGCAAGTCGCGGTAGAAATCCCGCAGGTCGACAAGGTGCTTCATCGCTTCGGGATTGTCGCGAACCGCCTTGAAGCCGGGCAGAGGATTCCATATCGAATATTCCTTCGGGTTCGGATAGTAAAGATTGATGCCGATCTTCTTCTTGCCGGGGGGCAGGGGCTGAGTTTCCACGTAGTACTTCCAGGAGACATTGGTTTTCTGAAACAGATTGATCATGGAGGCGAAACTGAAGCCGTCGGGATCGTCGAGCACATCTTCAACCTGCTTGAGCGTGAAGGCGTTCACAATTAGCCCGCCGGACTGCGCGGCCACGGTATAAACATGATTCGGGCCGCTGGGCCCGTTCATGGAAGAAAAGAAGCGGTCCGCCAGCGTGTAGTGCCTCGCGTATTGCCAATAATTGGGAATGTCACGCTGGTCGTAATAGCCCATCGTGTACGGAGTGCCTTCCGCCCAGACGAACCCGTCCATTTTCGCGTTGTCGTACCCGGCGTGTGCGACCTCCCAGTAGTGCATGAGATCGCACGCGGGCGCCCCTGTGGGCATGTGGAACGGCTTGACGCAGTGCTTGCTTCCCGGTTCCGTGGGCAGGCAAGTCGAAGGCGGGAGGCCGTCCGCGCCGGGATATGTGCCGAAATAATTGTCGAACGAGTGGTTCTCCTGCATGATCCAGATGACATGTTGGATCTTGCCGAACCGGTTCGGTGGCGGCGCTTCGGGGCGTACTGCTTCTTTTGACGCCACGGATTTCCGCGCAGGGTGCGCCGCAACTTGCGCCGGGGCGCACAGCGGCATGCCGAAGCACGCAATACCTTCCAGCAGCAGAAACATCGCCATATTTCGCACGTTCATTGGAACCGCCTCCGGCCAGCGTGGCAAAGTTTCTTCTTCCCGGACCGCACAGTCAAGCTAAAAACAAAAAGCGGTGAGCGCCGCGCTCACCGCTCCAATTCGAATCCACGCTAACCAAAAAAGCCGCGCTTTTGCCTTTTTCGCTTTGAACCAATCCGCGTTGTTCGCCGTGTATCCGGACAATTTCTCCGGTAAATCCTCGAGCGCAAAAATTGCCGTCACCGGACACACCGGGACGCACGCGCAATAAACGGGCCTTCACGGCAGGTTCGTTCTTCAGCTCGGACTGAACTTGCTTTGCGCCCTCATCGAGCATCTGCCGGACGGTGATCTGATTGCCGAGCGACTTGCGCGAAGTTTCTTGGGGAGCTTGGCGAAGACCAGGTCGTAGGATTCGCGGAGGAGTTCGGCGAGTTCCTTGGGTGAAAGAGCGTCTTTCGTTTGGAGCGCGACCTACTGCGCGCGAGCAAGATAGGGCGCGGGAATGATGTTGGGGCGTCCGGTGAGTTCGGCGAAATTTTCGGGAGAGGCTGTAAAAGAAAGAAAAACCGGAGCAGGCTCGAGTGGGGTAACAGCGAACATTTTACCACCGACTTTGAACAAGAGATCGTTACCCCATTGCACTTGTTCGGTCACGTGTGGGAATGCGAGACAGACTTCGCGAAGCCAATCGGCATTCACGGGCAAAGTTCACCTAAAGTGCCGCGGAGACGGAGTAGATCGGCGGAAGATGTTCCGCCAGAACCTGCCAGGAATCGCCGGAGTCGCGCGTGTAGAAGAGCGTTCCCGTTGATGTGCCGAAATAGACGCCCGCGGGATCGCGATCATCGGAGGTCATGGCTTCGCGCAGGATGAGCACAAAGGCGTTGGATTGCGGAAGGCCTTTGGTGAGCAACGTCCATGAGCGGCCGCCGTCGCGGCTGCGGGCGACGCGCAGTTTTCCTTGCGGGACGAAGCGTTCTTCAGCGGAATCGATGGGGATGGTGAAGAGCGTTTGCTTTTCGGCGGCGGGGACGGCGAGAGCGAAGCCGAAGCGCGTGGGCAAGCCTTTGGAAATGTCCGTCCATTTGTCGGCGGCGAAATCAGCGCGGTAGATACCGCAGTGGTTTTGCTGGTAGAGCGCGGTGGGATTGCGCGGATGCGCTTTCAGTTTGTGAACGCACTGGCCGACTTCTGGAAATTTTTCGGGTTGAAAATCAGTGCGGACGTTGCCGTTGAAAGGCGCCCAAGTTTTGCCGGAATCGGTGGAGCGGAAAGCGCCAGCGGCGGAGATGCCAACGATCAGGCGACCCTGGCCCAGGCATTGAATGGAGTGCACCATCATGCCACCGGCGCCGGGGGTCCACTTGGCGCGTGTAGGATGATTGTTGAGGCCGGGAACCATCTCCCAATTTGCGCCGTTGTCGCCGCTGCGAAAGAGCACGCCGGGATCGGCGCCGAGATATACGACGCCAGGTTCATCGTCGGCGCCAGGCGCGATGTGCCAGATGCGCTTCAGCGTGGCCTCGGGAGTCTCCTTCAGTTCCATGCCCTTTTCGGAGACCTCCCACGATTTGCCGGCAACACTCTTCAATTCGAGTCCTTTCTCGGAGATGTCCCATTTTTTGCCGTTGTTCGCGCTGGCGTGGAGATGCGGGCCGAACCAGGCGTTGTTGACGGCGGCGTAGTGGCGCTGGGGATCGCGGGGATCCTGCGCGACGTGATGAACTTCCTGCCCGGCGAAGTAAGGACCGTCAGAGTTCCACTTCTTGCGGTCTTTCGAGGAAAAAACGAATGCGCCTTTGCGGGTGCCGACCCAGATGCGCACTGGCGTTTTGACTGGCATGTGACTCCTCCGGTTAAGTAAGCGGCGCGCGTGATGCAGGGAAAGCGCCGGGATGGAGCATAACAAGGACGCGGGAGAAGAGCAAAACGCGGAAGTAGGGCGCAGCCGATGCTCTGGTCCGCTGTTTTGTGGGAGCGAGCCGGAATACAACTGGACTGATCTCAGTCGTGTGTTATGTTACGCGCGGTGAACTGCAGGGGAGGATCTGAAGATGCTGGACCGGCGGAATTTCATGAAGACATGCTCGGGGATGGGACTGGCGGGGACACTTTTTCCGGGTGTGTTGTGGGCACAAGCGCAATCGCAGGGAGCCACGAAGATTACGAAAGAGATGATTGAGAATGCGGCGGCCATCGCGGATGTGACCATTGCGGACGAGTACAAGCAAGCATTGCTCGAAAACCTGAACGACCAGGCCAAGGGGTATGAAGCGATATTCGCGCTGCACATACCGAATTCCGTGGAGCCCGCGCTGATATTCGATCCCGTGCTGCCGGGGATGAAGCTGAAGACGGAACGAAAGCCGCTGCGTATATCCGCGCCACCCATTTCGAAAGAATTTGCAGATTTCGGGAAAGCGGGCGCGCGACTGAATTATGAAGCGCTGGCGTTTGCGAGCGTGCGGGAATTGGCGGAGCTGGTGCGCGCCAAGAGAGTTTCGTCACTGGCCCTTACGGAGATGTATTTGCAGAGATTGAAGAAGTATGACTCGACATTGAAATTTGTGGTGACGCTGACGGAAGAGCGGGCGCTGGCGCAGGCCAAGGAAGCGGACAAGGAAATCGCTGCGGGAAAATACCGCGGGCCGCTGCATGGGCTGCCGTGGGGCGCAAAGGATTTGCTGGCGGTGAAAGGTTATCCGACCACCTGGGGAGCGGGCGGATTTGAAAAACAGATGATTGATGAAGACGCGACCGTGGTGCAGCGGCTGGATGCAGCGGGAGCGGTCCTAGTGGCCAAGCTAACGCTCGGTGCGCTGGCCATGGGAGATGTGTGGTTCGGCGGAAAAACGCGCAATCCGTGGAATCCGAAGCAAGGCTCCAGCGGTTCGTCGGCGGGGCCGGCATCGGCGACCGCGGCGGGCTGTGTGGCCTTCAGCATCGGGTCGGAAACGCTGGGATCGATTTCGTCGCCAGCGACGCGGTGCGGGTGCACCGGGCTGCGGCCGACATTTGGATTGGTGCCACGGACGGGAGCGATGGCGCTGTCCTGGAGCATGGACAAGCTAGGGCCGATTTGCAGAACGGTGGAAGACTGCGCGCTGGTGTTGAATGCCATTTACGGACGGGACGGCAAGGATCGAGCGGTGCAGCCTGCGGCTTTTAATTGGGACGCGAATTTGGATTGGCGAAAAATACGTGTTGGATATTTGAAAGCAGATTTCGAACGCAAGCCGGGGGCGGGGCAGGAGCCGGCAAAAGAAGAGCCGGCCAAGACGCCGGAAGAAGAGAAGAAGCGAGCCGAGGCACGCATCAAGCGCGAGGCATTCCTGGTGCGGGCGGAATACGACCGAAAATTCAACGACGCGGCGCTGGCGAAATTGCAGGCGATGGGAGTGAAAATGACCCCGGTGGAGATGCCGAAGTTTCCCTACGATGCGATGGTGGCAATGTTAACGGCGGAAGCGGCGGCGGCATTTGATGAACTGACGCGCACGGGACGAGATAAATTGCTGACGGCGCAAGGGCCGGGCGATTGGCCGAATACGTTTCGCTCGGCGCGGCTCATTCCAGCAGTGGAGTACATCCAGGCGGCGCGTGCCCGGCGAATGGCGATGGAGGCCGTGGCGAAAGTGTTCGATGAATTTGACGTGATTGTCGCGCCGACGAGCAGCCAACAACTGGTGATTACGAATTTGACCGGCCATCCGGCAGTGATTTTGCCGAATGGATTACGAGGCGAGGACGCCCCAAAGCCGCCGGCAAAGGATAACGGCGACGACGACGGAATCGGAGGGCCGGGAACGCCGGTGAGCTTGACGTTTCTAGGAAAATTGTTCGGGGAAGCGAAACTGCTGGCGTTTGCACGAGCGTACCAGGAGGCGACGGGATTTCATTTGCAGCATCCGAAGATGTCATCCGCAACTTAGGTGATGGATTTATGTTGACTAGTCAGATGACTGGTCATATTATAGGGCGTGTGAGGTGCTCCATGGCTTCCTGGCAACTGCAAGATGCCAAAGCTCGATTCAGTGAATTTCTGGACGCGACTCTGAAGAAAGGGCCGCAGGTGGTGACTCGCCGCGGCGTCGAGGAGGCCGTCCTTGTCCCCATCGAGGAATGGCGGCGTCTGCAAAAAGCGGCTCGGCCTGGCTTGAAGGCCTTGCTCCTTGCAGAAGAGCCACGATTTGAAAATTTGATCCCCCGACGGGGAGGCTTGAAGAGGCGCGCACCGGCGGAGGTGGAGTGGAAAAATATCTCCTCGACACGAATGTAATTTCTGAAGTAAGGAAGGCCAAGCCGCACGGCGGAGTTCTGGCATGGCTCGCGGGGTTGCGAGAGGAGCAGATTTTTCTTTCCGCAGTTACCCTCGGCGAATTGCAGAGAGGCAT
>JAYVMO010000026.1:0-4262 GCA_043758915.1 Acidobacteriota bacterium
ATGCGGCGAATGAACCGCTGGCGCGCTCCCCGCTGGATACGCCTCTGGATGATTTTCGCCACCCGCCTGGGGGATGGCTGGCTGTGGTATGGGTTGGGAGCGATGTTGCTGGTCTACGGCGGGCCACAGCGCTTCTTGGCAGTAGGTGCGGCGGGGATGGCCGCCATTGTGGGGATTCTTGTCTTTAAGGTGCTGAAAAGACTCAGCCAACGTCCCCGGCCGTGCCAGATCGAGCCGCACTGCTGGTCGCGGGTGCTGCCGCCCGATCAATTTTCCTTTCCTTCGGGCCACACCATGACGGCGTTTTCCATCGCGTTGGTGGTGAGCTACTTCTATCCGACACTGGAAGGGACGCTGTTCTTCCTGGCGTTCAGTATCGCCATCTCTCGCGTGGTTCTGGGGATGCACTTCCTCAGCGACGTGCTGGCCGGGGTGGTTCTCGGCGTGGGCCTGGGCTGCGCCGCAATTACAACCTTTGCCTCGTTTGGGCTGGTCTGAACTGTAACCCGCTTTTCCTCAACTACTTGGCGACGCCGCGGCTTGCAGCTGCCACGCGGCAGCTTGCAGCCACCACGCGGCGGCGGCAAGCCGCCGCACTCCAAGTGCTAACTTTTAGTGTCAGATACTTCTGGAATAGGGCAGCGGTGTTGAAGAAGATAGACTATCCGCACTGAACGCTGGTAGTTTCTCAGAAGCCGAAGCCCGCGCAGGTCTATCTCCATGCGTGTGTCACCATGCGTGCTCTCGAATGCTCGCACCATTTAGACACCGGGCTTTCCGATCCTGTGGGACCAAATCGAAGACAGGCCGTAGCCAGGTCACGCCAATTGACTCGCGCGGTTTCGCAGTAGCATTATCGTTCGGGCAAACTGGCTCAATTCTTGAGGCAGACTAGCCGAACCAAAAAGTTCCTCGATGCACTGTCGTATCCTGAGTTCGATTTTCCGGGGGGAATACCGCCGTGGCCAAAGCGCGCAAGCCTGCAAAGTCCAAGAAGCCGAAGAGCAAGCAGGGTCTCACCGAAGCGCAAATCGCCGTTCACTGGAAGGAAGAAGATTACTTCCATCCTTCGAAGAAGTTCATCGCGCAGGCTAATCTTGCGGATCCCTCCTTCGTCAAACAATGCAGCGAGAACCATTTCCCTGAATGCTTCAACCACTATGCAAGCCTGCTGCATGGGGATAAGCCCTGGCGCAAGACACTCGATACCAGCAATCCGCCCTTCTGGAAATGGTTCGTGGGCGGCAAACTCAACGCCTGCTACAACTGCGTGGACCGCCACCTGGCACAATACAAAAACAAAGCGGCTCTGATCTTCATCCCGGAACCGGAAAGCGAACCGGCCACGGTCATCACCTACCAGGAGCTGTACCGCCGCGTGAATGAGGTCGCGGCGATGCTGCGGGATTTTGCCGGGCTGAAAAACGGCGACCGCGTGACCATCCACATGCCGATGATCCCGGAGTTGCCCATTACCATGCTGGCCTGCGCGAGGCTGGGTGTAGTGCACTCCGTGGTATTCGGCGGTGGTGCCCGTGGTGGACGAGGTGAAGGGACGCGTGCCGGAAGTTTACATTTCGCTCAAGCCGGGGGTTTTCCCGCAGAAGACGGTGCAGGACAACGTGACCGCCACCATCGAAACGATGATCGGGAAGATTGCGCGGTCGAAGCGCGTTCACATCGTGCCGGACATGCCCAAGACGCGCTCGGGAAAAACCATGCGGCGGGTGCTGGCGGCGATTTCGAACAATATGGATACGGGTGACATCACCACGCTGGCGAATCCCGACATCGTCGCGCAAATCCGGGAGCTGGTGCAGGGCCGCCACGCCGGGCCGCTCAACGAGGGGCCAGAAGACATCAAGCGATTTGGCGAGGAGCAGTAGGAAATACCGGCAGGGCGCGCCATTGCTCTTTCGAACCGCCAGCGGAGTTTGCGAAGAACTCCCTCGCCTTGGTTACTGAGAGCCGCCGCAGCGCGTTTGCACTTCCAAAAGGATATCGGGGTCCAGCAAAGCCGCACGCCAGTGTGTAGCGGAACAGATTTGTAACGATGTGATTCCTGCCGCGCCGCGCAAATCGGCGCCGGCGAGATTGGCTCCCTCGAATTCCGCGCCGCGCAAGATGGCGCCGGTCAAAAGCGCTCCGCGAAGATCGGCCTTCTTCAAATCCGCGTCCAGAAGGATCGTGCCTCGAAGCTGCGCTCCGGTCAGATTCGCTTGGGAGAGTTTCGCGGAGGAGAGATCCGTTTGTTCCAAATTGGCGAAAGAGAGTACGGCGTGCTCGAGTTTTGTGTCGCGCAGGTCGGCGCGGGAGAGATCGGCGCGCAGCAGTTGCGCGTTTTGGAGATTGGCGGCATAGGCGGAGGCGCCAGCGAGCCGCGCGCTGGAAAGGATCGCGTTTTCGAGAATGCCGTAGGAGAGATCGGCGGCGCGAAGATCGGCGGAAGCAAGATTGGCGCCGGTGGCGTCCGCGGAAACAAGATTGGCGCGGCTGGCCTGAACACGGTCGAGCACGGCGGAGCGCAGATTCGCTTCGCGGAGGTTGGCGCCGCGCAGATCGGCTTCCGAAAGATACGCGCCTTCGAAATCGCTGCGCCACAGGCGCGCATTGACGAGAAAAGCGCGGTAGGCGCGCGCGAAGCGAAAGCTGGTTTCATTCAGATGCGCTCCCGGCACAGCCGCAAGGGCTTCCTCGCTCCAATTTCCGCGCGCAGGCAGTGGCGACAAAGCAGCTTCGGTCAAGTCGGCGTAGGGGCGATAGCCGATGGTCTGGAACGCTTGCGAGGCCCAGCGGCGGAAATCAGCGGAAGAGCGATCGGGAGCGATAGATCGATCCGAGGGCAAGCCAAGCAGGATGCCCAAGGAAAAAAGAAGCAGGAGGAAACCGGTAGCAAACGAGGCGCGCAAAGTAAGAAGGACGATGCGATAGAGATTCTTGGATTGCGGACGGCGAAGGTCTCCGGGGCGGAGCACGCGCGAGACGATGGCCGGAAGGCAAGTCGCCGCGGCCACGGAAAGCATCAGCAACAAAACGTGCAAGAGCGTGCCGCGCAGATCCTGACGGACCAGGTAGCGAAGCCAGAAGAGAAAGAGCGTCGCGGGAACGACCCAATAGGCGAGCAGCGTGGAAAGAACGGTTTCAAGAACGGTCTGCGGTGAACGATTGTCGCGCAACCAGCGGAAATGGCGGCGCACCAGTCCGATGAGAAACCAGGGGCCGTCATTTTCCAGAGTTTGTCCATCGGTGAAAACGGCGGGGAGGGCGGCCATGCTTCCCCACAGGCGCAGCAAGAGAAAATGAAATCGAAGATAGATACATAACAAAAGAAGCGGGCCGCCGAGGTAAAAACCGGTCATGGGAAGCACGTTGCCAACACGCGAAATTGGAATGGCGGAGGCATTGAGGACGAGACGCAAGTCGGTGGTGAGAGCGATGAGCAGGCAGCAGGTCAGGCTCATTGCCAGAATGGAAAAGTAGAACCAGCGGGCGACTTTGGTGGCCTGCGCGATGGCTTTCGAACCATCGAACGTAGAGACGGATTCCGGGAGGAGTGCGTCGAAGAGATTGGCGCCACCGAGACGGCCGACCCACAGACCTTCCGCGCCGTAGAGCATGGCGCCCATCAGGTTCGCCCCGCGCAGCTCCGTGCCGAGCAGGTTGGTATTGCGCAGGTCGGCCTGGACAAAACTCGCGCCACGCAAATTCGCCATGGAGAGGTCCGCGCCGGAAAGGTTGGCCTTGTTAAGAACCGCTCCCTGAAGATTGACGCCCGTGAGATCGGCGTTGGCCAAGTTGGCTCCGCTCAGATCGGCTTTCGCGCCAGATTCGCCGCCGGATTCGACCCACATCTTGTGCTGGTCGAGAATTTCGGCGAGTTCGAGAAGCGGGATGTTCTCCGGAGCGTTCTCGGGAGCAACATGCAGAGGCAAAGTTGAAATTTCCGAAGCCATTTCGAAATTTTTCTCCCAGCCAGAGGGCGCGCCGTGCAAGCGGCAAAAGTGACGACCTGCCAGAACCGCGGGCAAGACGCCAGGGCTGCCCGAACCACCGGTCTAAAACCGCTACTGCGAATGATGTCCGACTTCCAGGGCTGTGCCGCTGCTGGGTGAGCACTATCGTCCCGCAGATGGGCTGTGGAAGTCGCCTGACCCAAAGGACAGGCGACGCGGACGTTACACTGGCGCGGAAGATGTGAGAGAATTCGCCGGCATGAAAGATTTCTGGTTCCTGCAGCGTATATTCCTAGTGAATCCTATATT
>JAYVMO010000027.1:0-4524 GCA_043758915.1 Acidobacteriota bacterium
AGCTTGTCGCCGATCTTGATGGGCATGGGCGAGCCGCTGAAGCCAAGAAAAATGGAAGCGGCGGGCGGCTGAAGCATGATGTCGGCGCCGATGCCTTCAATGCGCTTGGCGGTTTCCGTGAGCAGCCCCGAAGTGAGGCCAACGATGAGCACCACCAGCGCGACTTCGACGGCCACGGCGATGACGCCGATCAGCGTGCGCAGAGGCCGGTGCAGCAGGTTGCGGACGACCAGCTCTCCCATCATGGCTTGGATTCCTTCACCGGTTGTTGGTCTTCGGTTCCGGCGCCGACTTGCACGAGTTCGCTTCCCGCCGGCTGCTCGAGCTTGAAGCGTTCCGCTGGAATTTCTTCATTTAAGCTGATTTTTGTGACTTGAAGACCGAGCTGGTAATCATCGTGGGGCCGATCGATTTGAATCGTGCGTGGAAAACTGCCGATGCCGCTGGCCGCATCCGGCGGATTCGAGCCGGCGTCGAGCGGCTGCCAATCGGAAACCCGCACGTCGGAAAGCAATATCCCTTTCGGGCCGAAGTTTTGCAGCCGCGCCACTTGCAGATCCGCGCGATCGAACCATATCTTGCGAAAGATTTCCGTCTGGTAGCCGCCTCGCAACACCGTCAACACGTAATACCGCGCTGCTTCGTCGTTAAATTCTTCCGCGAGAACGGTTTCTTCCTTCCGAATTTCCGGCCAGAGCAGGGCCTCCAGCAGATGTTGCGGCCGGAGATTTTCGATGGGCTTGCTGCCGGCGCGTTCGGTGGCTACCGCGCCCACGAGAAACTTGTGCTTGGAAGGAATCCACACGCGAAACGTTTCTCCGTCACTGGCCATGTCAAAAACCGTCGTTCCGATCACGGGCGCCTGCCCGATGATGCGAATCTGCGCCGGCCGCTCCGCCAGCAGAAAAGCTTTCACCTCGTGATACTCGTCGATGACCCCGCTGTATTTCGAGCCCGCGGTGGGTTTCAGCTCCACCGTGGCGTTGAGTGTCTTTATCCCCAGCGCGAACGCGTTGTATTTCGCAAGCAGTTGCTCGCGTGTGGCATCTTGAGCGACTGGCCTGACGGCCTGCGGGATTTCTTTGTGCGTGCTGACGCCGTCGCGTTCCGCACAAGCGCCGGAAATTGCCGCCAGTGTCGCCAGGATCATGCAGGTATGCACACGCCGGTTCAATCCGTTCCATCCTTATTCACACTAATTGAGCAATCCAACAGCCACTTGAATGTCCATCGATGCACCGCGACCGAAGCGGCTTCTTGCGCTCAATTTGGCCGCGCGATGTGTATGTCAAACCGCCGCACGGCCTGCCGCACGCGGCGGATCACCTCGCTGGGCCAAAGCGTTCCGCTGAGAAGCGTTACCCAGCCATCCTCGGGTTCAACGACCGCGCAAAAAGTGTAACGCGAGTAGGCCCGCTGGTAAGCATCCAGGCCGCGCCGGGAAAGCTCGCCCTCCAGCGCAGCGTCAGCCTCCTGCGCCGCCGCTCCGGCACGCACGCCGAATGTTTCGCCCTCGAAACGTTCGAAGAGTTGGCGCAGTTGTTCCTCGCTTGGCCGCGGTACGACGAGGCAACGCTCCGTCGCTTCGCGAAACTCGATGGCCCGCGCCTTACAAAACTCCCGCACGCGATCGACGTGGCTGAAAAAATCCACCACGAACGATTCACTGGCAATCAGGGCCGGGAAGACAGCCGCCCAAATTTCAGCAGCGTCCTTGCCCCTCACGGGCTCGCGGTTTTGCGTCTCGAGCAGTTCCAGTCCCACGGCTTTGACGTCCGCGCCCAGGCCCAGCGCCTGCACGTCCAGCGAAAAAGGAGGCCGATCGAGGGCGCCGCCTCCTGGCGCGGCATTGCCGGTTGCGCTCATTCTTGCGATTCCGCCTGAGGAAACTTTGCGCGAAAATCCTCCGACTTCTTGCGCACCTCGAGCCAATCGAAGAACGCATCCGGAGTCTCCAGCCAGATCCGGAACCACCCCGCGATCTCTTCCTTTTCGGCGCGCTTGTGCGCTTCGACTTTGTGATTCCGCGCGATCATCTCCGCGCGGCGCTTGCCCAGCCGCGCCACGTTCAGCACGCGTTCCACCGCGGCGTGCTCTCCATGCGTGCGAAACTTCCGCAGCAGCTCGTCCAGCCGCATGATGCTGACCTCCGCATCTTCCAGTGTCTTGAAGTGCAGCAGGTCTTCAAACTCTTCCTCGTATTCCTCTTCGGCTTCTTCCTGCAGGTGCAGCAGCACTTTCCAGCCGGCGTTTTGCAGCACCTCCGCGACATAATCCGATCCGGTCTTTCCTGCCTCGCCGTGCTCCACCTGCATGCGCCGGCGCAACTGGTCGATCTCCGCGGGGGTCCACTTTTGCACGCCGATGGCGCGCGCGGTTTCGAGAATTATTTCCTTCTTCGTCTTCACCGAATCAGTCATCGCGCCGCGCCTCGATGATGTTTCCCCCGGGGTTTCTTCCTGCTGGTCTCGGCCGGCGGCGGGTCCGCCGGTTGGCCCGCAAGTAGTCGCCGGTACTTCACCACATTCTTGTTGTGTTGCGCCAGTGTCGCGCTGAAAAAATGGCCGCCCTGGGTATTGGCCACGAAATAGAGGTAGTCCGTTTCCGCCGGGCGCACCGCCGCGCGTAGCGAGGCCTCGCCCGGATTGCCGATCGGTCCCGGTGGCAGACCCCTATGTTCGTATGTGTTGTACGGCGAATCAAAGCGCAAGTCCGCGCCGGTCAGCTCGCCGGTGTATTGGTGGAGGCGTTCCATGGCGTAGATCACTGTCGGATCGCATTGCAGTGGCATGCCCTTGCGTAGCCGGTTTTCGAAAGCGCCCGCCACCAGCGGCCGTTCCTCCGGCTTAGGCGTTTCGCGCTCCACCAAGGATGCCAGCGTCACGATCCCCACTACTTCCCGATGCTCGCCCTCGCTCATCGGATCACCGGCGGACGGCACGATCCGTGCCCACTCTTCCCTGAATTTGTGCGTCATTTCCGCTGTCAATTCCGCTGCGGCCGGGTGCCGTGGCAAATGATACGTGGCAGGGAAGAGGAACCCCTCGAGCGTTGCCGCCTGTGGTGCAATGTCGTGAATCAGCGTGCCGTCGTTCGCGGCCTTCAAGAACTCGTCCGCGGCCATGAACTTGGCGGCTTCCAGGTCCCGCGCGATGTCGAACATCGTTGCGCCTTCGCGGACGATAAACGGCTGAGAGTACACGTCACCTTTCGCCAGTCTCCAGAATACTTCCCTGCCGGTGGCGGGCTGAGCGAAAAGATATTCCCCTGCTTGCAGCGGCCGGCGCGGATGCCGCCGCGCATAGATTTCAAATGCCAGCGCGCTGCGTAAGACGCCGTTTCTTTCGAGCAGGTGCGCCACCGTGCGGCTCGATGTACCGCGCGAAACCTGCACGAAGACGCCTTCCGCTGGAAATCCCTGATAGGGTTGCGTCAGACCGTACCACACCCAGGCGGCCGCCCCGCCGGCCACCAGCACGAGCAACAAGAAAAGTTTCAGCAGAAACTTCAATTCAGGCTTGCTCCTTAGCGGCCATCATCCTGTTCCAGGCGCTCTTCGGCGCTTTCCTGCTGTTCCAGATATTCCTTCAGAATCACCGCCGCGGCCATTGCGTCCACGGTCATCTTTCCCTCATTCGTTGGAGTTTTCTTTCCAGCGGCGCTACCTTGCTTATGAAATACTCTTCCCTGCGTTTCTTCCAGCAAGCGCTCGGCTTCCCAGCTCGTCAGGCGTTCATCCACCATCTCCACCGGTACTCCGATTTGCTTGCGCAGGCGCTCCGCGAATCTCGTGGCTTCCTCAGCCATTTCGCCATGCGAGCCATCCAGGTGCAGCGGCAAGCCCACCACGATCTGTTTCACGCCGTGCTCGCGCACCATCTCCCGCAGCCGCCGCATGTCTTCATTGCGGTTGATGCGCTCCAGCGTTCCCAGCGGCTGCGCCAGCCGCGCTTCCGCGTCGGCGATGGCCAGCCCAACACGGGCCCGGCCATAGTCCACGCCCAGAATGCTGGGCCGCTTGGCCTCGTTCTGTCCATTCAGGGGCTTGCTCACACTTCCAGTATACCGGGAACGAATGCACAACACGTGCTGCATGGCGAAACACTAGCCCCTGCCGGTGCGGCAAATTTCTGCCGATTCAGCGTCCTACGGCTTGCGGCCGCGCTGGCCGCTCTCCCACTCTTGCCAGTAGCCGAGCAGCTTCATCTGCTGGTCGAGGCCGGTGTCTTTGATAAGGACTTCGAGTTCAGCGCGGGACAATCGCTTGCCAAGCGGCTCGGCGCGATCGGCGATGCCCCAAGCCGTGAGCGCCGCGAGCGCCGTATGCAGCTTCAGCTCGCGGATATCCACTTTGTCCAGTGTGTCCGAAGCGGCGTGATAGTTCGGCAGATAGTTGGCTTCTTCCTCGTTGGCCACCAGCGTGGGCACGCCTTCGAGAAGAAAATCGAAATTGTCCGTGCCGAACGAAGCATCGTAGGTGTGCTGGTTCGCGCCCCAGGATTCCAGGGGCTTCAGCACTTCGCG
>JAYVMO010000028.1:0-6841 GCA_043758915.1 Acidobacteriota bacterium
GGTTCGTCTTTTTTGACGGGGTCGCCGATGCGCTTGTGGAATTCGAGTCCGACGGCATGGTCGATTTTGTCTTCCTTTTTTTCGCGGCCGCCGCCGAGCATGGCCAGGGCGATGCCAAATTGCTGGCAATCGGTGCCGGTGATGAAGCCGCCGGCGGTGCTGGAAACGACGGCGTGGAAGCGGGCCTGGGGCAAGAGGAGGGGATCGTCGATGACACGCTCGTCGCCGCCCTGGAGGCGGATGCCCTGCTTGAATTTTTGCTTGGCCTGGCCGGTGGTGATCATGGTTGCGGCGAGGTGGCGGCCTTCGTCGAGGTTCTTGGTGCGCTCGCCGAGATAAAACATCCAGGCGGAGAGCTCAAGGCTAAGCTCGCGAAGATCGGCGGGGCCGCGGCCGTTGAGCACTTCGATGCATTCGGCGATTTCGGTGGCGTGGCCGGCGGAACGGCCGAGCGGCTGATCCATATCGGTGATGAGCGCGACGACTTTTTTGCCCATGCGCTTGCCGGTTTCAACCATGACTTCGGCGAGCTGCACGGCGTCTTCTTCGCGCTTCATGAAGGCGCCGGAGCCGGTCTTGACGTCGAGAACCAGCGCATCGATGCCTTCGGCAAGTTTTTTGCTCATGATGGAGGCGCAGATGAGGCCGATATTCTCGACCGTGGAGGTGGCATCGCGCAGGGCGTAGATCTTTTTGTCGGCGGGAGCGATTTCGGCGGTCTGGCCGATAAGACCCATGCCGCATTCGCAAAGGACGCGGCGGAATTCCTCGAGAGAGAGATTGACGTTGAAACCGGGGATGGCTTCTAGTTTATCGAGAGTGCCACCGGTGTGGCCAAGACCGCGGCCGCTGATCATGGGGACTGTGAGGCCGCCGGCGGCGACGATAGGCGCGAGAATCAGAGAGGTCTTATCGCCGACACCGCCGGTGGAATGCTTGTCGACTTTCTTGCCGGGAATGTCGGAATGATTTAGAACTTCGCCGGAATAGAGCATGGCTTCGGTAAGCGAGGCGAGCTCGGAGCGGTTCAGGCCGCGTAGCCAGACAGCCATGAGCCAGGCGGCCATCTGGTAATCGGGGATTTCCCCGCGGGTGTAGCCGGAAATCAGGAAATCGATTTCTTCGCGGGAGTGTTCCCCGGAGTCGCGTTTTTTTCGGATCAGGTCGACGGCGCGCATGCGAATGAGAAGGGTGTCGCAGGAGCGTAACATTCGCGGAGGATGCCGTCAATGAAGAGCAGGGGATGGAGAAAAACCAGGCTGGAAGCGGCAGCTCCCCAGCCAAGCTATATAAACAGGATCGACGAGAACCCGGCAGCGGCTAGAACGGGTCGTCCGAGTCAGGAGGAAGGTGAGTGGCCTGGCTGGCGACCACCATCCAACCCCTTTGACCGCTGACGTAGACGTGAAGGACGCGCATCTGGCTGCTGAAGTGCTTTCCTCCCTTAGTGCCTCGCGCACTCCACGCACAAGTGGCGACGGCGGTATCCTGATAGAGGCGAACGCGAATGTCCGTAGCGATAAACGTTTCGTACTTGGTCGAGGGCGACTGCACGATATCGATGAATTTCAGTTTGTTGACGGATTGACCGTGCGAGAGAATGCCGAGAAAATCATCGCTATAGACGCGTCTGAAAAAAGTTCCGTTGGTCAACTGAATGGCGCGAGCGGTCTCGTTCTCGAGGTTGACGATTTCCTGGCGTTGCATTTCAGGATCTGCTGGCATCGGCTGAGTAGCACATCGCTGAATGCACGAGCTTCGCCATTGTTGTTCCGATTGCCCGGGATACGCAAGCGCCAACCCGATGGCCATCGCAACCATGCCAATCATTTTGCTCATGCTTTTGATACTCCTGCTTAAGCTATAAAACCTGGTCGGGCAACTCAATGGGGAAAGTGTACGCCCAACATATATAATACGGGAACAATGAATGCACGGACAGCGAGGTTTACATCCTTTGTACTGCCGGTTTCGCGCTGAACTGGGGCCTCTGCTAGAATGCGAGCGTGAGGTTTAGCACGGAGGGCCTGACGGCCAGGGGGAACATCATGCACTTTTATAAATCTTATCAAGGTGACCGCGAAGTGGGCATCGGGCAGGCATTCTCGCGGCGGAGTTTTATCGCCAAGACATCGTGTTTTGGCGCGTTTTATGCGCTGGCCAAGCTGATTCCGCTGCCGGCGCTGGCGGAGACGTTTCAGGGCGATTCGCGCGTTTCGCAGACGCCGATCGTGGACAAGGGATTTGCGTCGGTGCGGAAGATTGGCAATGGGCTGTACGCGACGATTTCTGATCTGTCGAAGGGCAACACCACGCTTTGTAATGGCGGGTTCCTAGTGGGGAAGGATGCCGCGCTGCTGCTGGAAGGATTCGTCAGCGCGGCGGGGGCTTCGTTTCAAATGGACGCGCTGCGCATGGTGAGCCAGGCGCCGGTGAAGGGCGCGCTGGACACGCACTACCACTTCGATCATTCGATGGGGAACGCGTTCTATGGAGCGCATGGCGTGCCGCTGTGGGCCCATGCAGCGGTGGCAAAACGGATTGTGGAGAGCTATGCGCCTTTGCAGGGAGCGGACAAGGCGGCGGTGCTGGCTCCGTTCGAAAAGAACGTGAAGGACGCGAAGTCGGATACCGTGCGAGCGCATGCGCAGGGCGACTTGAATGCGATCACGGGAGTTTTCGAGGTGGCGAATGCCAGCGTGCTGGCACTGCCGAATCACCCGATCGATCCGGCAAAGCTGCCGATGACGATGGATTTGGGCGGGCTTTCGGCGGTACTGGAATCGCATCCGGGACATTCAGGCACGGACATTGTGGTGCGTGTGCCGGAGCAGAATGTGGTGTACACGGGTGATTTGCTGTTCAGCGGGTGGTACCCGGTGTGCTTTGATGAGAAGGCCACGGTTTCCGGGTGGCGCGAAACATTGAAGAAATTCGCGGCGCTTGATAAGGACACGCTGTTCGTGCCAGGGCATGGACAGATTTGCGGCCAGGAAGGCATCGCCAGCATCCGCGAAGTGTTCGACGATATCGCGGAGCAGGCGGAGAAGATGCACCAGGCAGGCGTGCCTGCGAAGGATGCAGCCGAGCAGTACGTGGTGCCGGATAAGTTCAAGAACTTTCCCATTTTCGCTTGGGGCTTCACGATCGGGCCGGCGATTACGAAGCTGTACGCGGAGTGGGGAGCCAAATAGCTGCTTGGGACGTTTTCGAGTTGCAAAATAGCGCTCCTGCGGGGGCGCTATTTTTGTTTCCGGAGCATGGCGCGAGGAGTGGCCGGTGCAGGCGAGAACAAATGAGGTGAGAGGGATCTAGGATCGCGGGGATAACGCGGAGGCGCGAGGGGTGATTTCGTTGGCGGTCGCGCGCATCTCTTCGTGGATTAGGCCGTTGGTGGCCAGGATGACGGGGCCGCCGAGTGGATAAGGCTGCCCGGCGAAGTCGCTGACTTGGCCGCCGGCTTCCTCGACGAGAAGGACGCCCGCGGCGGTGTCCCATTTTTTCAAACCGAATTCCCAGAAGCCATCGAAACGGCCCGCGGCGACGCAGGCCAGATCGAGCGCCGCGGAACCGTCGCGGCGGACACCGTGGGAACACCTGGTGAAATCGCCGTAGTAATGCAGGTTGCGACTGCCCTGCCGGTTCTGCACGGGGAAACCCGTGCACAAGAGACTGGTGGAGAGAGTGGCATTGTTGGAAACGTGGATTTTCTTGCCGTTGAGGGTGGCGCCTTGGCCACGGGCGGCGGCGAAAAGTTCGTCGGATATGGGATTGTAAATGACGCCAACGAGGAGCGTGTCGCGCTGCGCGAGGCCGATGGAGACGCAGAAACACGGATAGCCGTGGGCGAAATTGGTGGTGCCATCTAGCGGATCGACGTGCCAGCGAAAGTCGGAGGCGGATTCGTGGCCGGTGCCTTCTTCGGCGGCGATGGAATGGTCAGGAAAGTATTTTTTGAGGCGCGCAACGATAGCTTCTTCGGAGCGCTTGTCGGCTTGCGTCACGAGATCCACGTCGCCTTTGTAGGCGATTTGCACGGGGCGGGCAAATTCTTCGCGGAGAATTTTGCCCGCTTCCTGCGCGATTTCGATGGCAGCTTCGAGATAGCTCTTAGTCATTGAGAAGGGCGGCGACACGGAGGGAGATCACTACTCATAGTGCGCCAAGGCCATCTCTATTTTAGCATCAGCGCCAGAGAAAAAACTTTAGCATCAGTTTGGCTGATCATTCGATCTGGCGTGTCATTGCGGACCCGTCAAGTAGCTCTTGCGGTGGCGGACGTGGTAGGTGCCGAGAACTTTTACTTCGATGGAGCGGTAGGTGTTGGCGGGGCCGCGGGGGTTGGGGTAGTAGCCGAGGCGGTACTGGGTGCGGAGTTCGCGATCGATACGGTCGAAGATGATGTCGAGCTCCTGGGGCGAGTCGGGGAAGAACATGGCGCCGCCGGTGGTGTCGGTGATGGTTTCGATGGCGTGTTCGCCGGCGGTGTTGCGGCCGCTTTCGGTTTTTATGGGACGAATGACGATGGTGTAAAGGAGAGTGTTGGCACGCGCGGCTTCTTTTCGGGCCGTGTCGAAGTCGGTGAGGCTGGTGGTTTCACCGGCGTCGGTGACGAGGACAATGACGCGGCGGCGGTCGTCGCCGCGTTTTTCGAGGGCGCGGGAGCCGAGAAGAACGGCGTCGTAGATAGAGGTGCCAGCGCCGTTGGGAATTTTGCGGACAGCTTGCTGCAAGGCGGAGACATTGTCGGAAAAAGGGGCCAACTGCGTCACGGATTCGTCGACGGAGAAGACGGAAAGGCGGTCGCCGGGGCGCAAAACCTGGCGGATGAAGAGCGCGGCGGCTTCCTGCTCGAAGACCATTTCCTTGTGCGCGCTGAGGCTGGAATCGATCATGAGCGCGAGATCGAGCGGCTGCTTGGTTTCGGACTCGAAGACCTCGATTTTTTGCAGTACGCCTTCTTCGTAAAGCTGGAAAGCTTCGAGGGGTAAATCGGGCGCGGGGCGGTTGTGATCGTCGAGGACGCTGGTGAGGACGTTGACGAGATTGACTTTGACACGGATGGTGCCGCGTTGCGCGGCGGTGTCCTGGGACTCATCCGCGGGGGGAGCGGTCGCGGATGACGGCGCGGGCGTCTTCGCGGCGGAGGCATCGGACTTAGACTTTTGCGCCCAAGGAGGACGGTCGGGCTTGTCCTGCGCGTGGGCCACGCCGCTGAAAAGAAGAGTGGCGATTGCTAACCGTAGAGCGGCGCGAGCGCGAAATGGCGTCAGTCGCATTGAGAATTAAGATGCCGGTTTCGCGGCGGGTGTCGCCACGGGCGCGGGGGGCAGTTCGCCGTCGGCCCAGACTGCGCCGTCTTCAAAGTATTCTTTTTTCCAGATGGGGACGGTGCGTTTGAGGGTATCGATGGCGTAGCGGCAGGCGTCGAAGGCCGCGGGACGGTGAGGCGAGCTGACGGCGATGAATACGCTGGTTTCGCCGATCTCCAGGCGACCGAGACGGTGCACGATGGCAACACGGTGGATGGGGAATTTCTCGTGAATGGCGGCGCAGATTTCGTGCATTTTCGCCAGGGCCATGGATTCGTAGGCTTCGTAGTCGAGGTACAGAGTGCGGCGGCCGTGGGAGTGGTCGCGGACGAAACCGTCGAAAGTAACGATAGCGCCGTCTTCGGGAGCGCGCACGTGGCGGACGACCGTGGCGAGGTCGATGGGATCGCGAACCAATTGGCAGAAGTCGTGGCGGAGAGGCGGAGTCATGGGAATGCGTCTCAGCCGCCGCTCACGGGAGGAAGGAAGGCGACTTCATCGCCGGTGTGAAGAGGCGTGTCCCAGGCGGCAAATTCCTGATTGCGCGAGGCGACCAGCGAGGAGCGATATTTTGCGAGTTCAGGATTTCTGGTGACGTAGGCGGCGAAAAGATGCTCGATGGAGACGGGTTCGGGGAGTTCGACAGATTCCTCTGCTCGACCGACGAGTTCTTTGAGGCGGCCGAAGAAGAGAACTTGCACGCGAATCGTTTGGGAAACGGGTGGCACAAGAGGATTGTAACCCGCGGTTGGATGCTGTGCTACCGTGAAGACGAGCACACAGAGACAGCGATGAAGATTCTGGTTACAGGTTCGACGGGGCTGGTGGGGGCGGCGCTAGTGCGGGCGCTGGCGCGGGAGGGCCACACGGTTTGCCGACTGGTGAGGCCGGAAAGCGTGGTGAAAGGGGAAACGAAAGAAGGTTTTGATGTGGCTTGGAATCCGATCACCGGCGAGTTGGGCGAAGCGGCGGTGGGCGCGGATGCAGTGGTGAATCTGGCGGGGGCGTCGATTGCGGGTGGCCGATGGACGGAGAAACGGAAGGGCCTGCTACGCTCGAGCCGAGTGGAGACGACGCGAGCGCTGGTGAATGCCCTGGTGAAAATGAATGCGCGGCCAAGTGTTTTGGTGTCGGCTTCGGCGATTGGTTACTACGGGAATCGCGGCGAGGAAGTGTTGACGGAAGAGAGTGCGGCAGGCACGGATTTTCTGGCGAGCTTGACGCAGGATTGGGAAGCGGAGGCATTGAAGGCGGAAGCGCTGGGCATCCGCGTGGTGCTGGCAAGATTTGGAATTATTCTGGCGAGGCAGGGCGGCGCGCTGCCTCAAATGATGATGCCATTCTATGTTTTTGCCGGCGGCCGAGTGGGTTCCGGGCGGCAGTGGATGTCGTGGGTGTCGCTCGAGGATGTCGTGGCGATTTTGCGGATCGCGCTGGCGAACGGCGCGGTGCGCGGAGCCGTCAACGTGGTGGTGCCGCAGCCGGTGCGTAACGCGGAGTTTACCAGGGCGCTAGCCGGAGCAATGCAC
>JAYVMO010000029.1:0-18960 GCA_043758915.1 Acidobacteriota bacterium
CGGTATCGCCGAAAAGAGTCAGCGTGAGGAGCAGGCCTGTTTGGGACTCACTCAACCCGATGCCGATCAGATAAAAAACCAAAATCACCGAGAGAGAGCCATAGGCAAATAAGCGCAGGAAGCGGGTGAGGAAAAGCAGCCAGCCGTCAGAGGTCAGAATTCGAAGCACGCTGGGGAGTGAGGGACTTTTCAGCATTTATGGTCTGCCCGCCATCCAGAGATGTTTGAACACCCGGCGCGCTCTTCGAGGCTCATGATGGAAGAAACCTCTATGGGTTGGTTGCGGCGTCATACACGATCATCCGGGCAACGGGCTTGCCGTCCTCTTCCTGCTCCGGCGTGTATACACGGTGGGTTTCCAGATCCACCGCCAGGGTGTGCACGGCGTGTTGCACCTTGAAATCCTCGATCTTCCGATAGTGGTTCGGATCGTCTTGATGAAAGACGGAAATGGCGCCGCTGTAACAAGCGGCATAAATACGGCCGAGAGCCGGATCGAACTTGATGACATCCGGCCCATCCGCCATGGGGAGAAAGGCGATGGGCGCATGCTTATCGAGATCGAAAACCGTCATCAGGTTGTTTCCTTCGCAGGATAGAAATGCGCGGTGATGGTCAGGGTCCAGCGCCATGCCGTGGTTCCCCTGGCAGCGTCCGACAGGATAACGGCCAACAACTTCGTCGGTCGCAGGATCAATAACCGCAAAAATATTCTGATCTTGCAGGTTGAGATAGACCTTGCGCGCAAGCGGATCGTACCGCGGCATACCTGTCTCGCTATCGAAGTGCAAAGTCTTCACAATCTCGTCTTTCGTGACGTCGACAATCGCCTCCGCCTTGCCGCGCTCGTCGGAGACGTAGAGTTTGTGAAATGGCGCAGCATACGCGCTGCCGTCCGGCTTCTTCTCGGTGCGCAGTTTTTTGACGACTTTCAACTGGCGAAGATCGACCACACCAATGGTGTTGTCCCCGGCATTCGAGGTGTAAAACTTTTTCAGTTCGGGTACGTACTCGAGGCCTTCGACACCCGGAGTATCCACTACCGTGGCAACCACTTTGTTCGTGCGCAGGTCGATGACGTACGTCTGCCCCGCCGCGAGGTGCGCGGAGAGCAGATAATGATCGTCCGTATCGATGGTGAGATAGTCGAAGCGCTTTCCTCCGGGCCCCGGCAGGTCGAATTCCGCTATTTTCTTTAATGTTGGGCCGTTTGTTTGAGAATTGATTGGCGGAACTAGCCCCAAACCGAGGCAGGCAGCGAACATCAGAAAAGGCTTTCGCATCATTGCTCCTCAAGCTTGCGGAACACTACTTGGTCGAAACACGTTTCAAAGCAGCGGCGATTCCCGAACCCAGCGATTCCGGGCTGCCAACACCCCAAAAGTGCATGAAAAACAATCTTGGTTGTTCCGTGAGCATGTGGCTATGCAAGGCGGTTACCAGGATGTGGCGGGACTGGAGCTCCGAGATCACAAAATTTACCTCTTCCGCGGTCAGCACGAAGTCGCCGGTGGTCGCGACGTTTCCTGAGTCTGCGGCCTGAAAATTGATGGCCTCGGCCACACCCGCTGCGGGCGCGATGGTCATCCCGGCCATCGTAATGGCGTCTGCGCGAGGAACTCCGTAGGAGAGCACACCACCTTGCAAAGTTCCCTTTCGCCCGACAGCGTCCTCCACCGTTTTCACCCAGGCAGGAGGAGCCGCTTCCGCGGCGGCAGCGGCGGGTTTTTCCAGTGGCGTCTTGGAAGCCGCCAGAGCTGCGCGCAAAGAAGCCGCAAGCTGCGATGCCACGCCGTGCGCCAGGTAATGCATGTACATCACGCGGGGAGTTTCATCGAGGAGATGGTTGTGCACCGCGGAAATCTCAAAACCCGCGGAACGCAATTTTTCCATCACCGGATTCAGCTCGTCCTCGAGCAGAACCAAATCGCCCATGACCATGGCATGGTCTTCGGTGCCCATGAAGGCGACCCACGAACCGAGCGCCAGCCCCGGTTTGATGGCTAAACCATGAACGGAAACATGCAGATCCGTCCTCGGAAATGCAACCTTGTACACCTCGCCGATCTTTTGGCCCGGCCTCCCGAGCACCTGCTCGATTTTCGCTGAATCGAGGCCCTGAGCCGAAACAAACATGGGAAGCGCCAGAATCGCAGTCAGAAGCAGGAAACGTCGCGCAGAATTCATAAACATCCTCCTGTATTTGAAGATCAAGACGAAATGCTGGACAGAAAAGGGTAATGGCTGGCGGCGGCCATGAAAAAGAGCATGGGGAAGGAGAGCCAGAAGGAGACGCGCGCGGTGAGGAAGTTCCAGCGCATCAGGCGCTCGGCTTCGGGCGGCATGGGAGTGCCTTGTTCGGCGGCGGCGCGGGTCCAGGCAATGAGACGTTTCTGAACGCGCCAGACGACTCCCCAGGTGTTCAGCAGCATGACGAAGCCGAGGCCACCGCCGACGCTGATGGACAAATGGGCGCTGGAAACCGCGGGGCCGCTATTTACCAGGAGAACCAGGCAGGACGCGGCGACCACGACGAGAGAGATGCCGATGGTGCGCAGCCATGGGCTATCTAAAAAACCTTTCGCGGGCAGTTGCAGCGCGTAAATGAGGGCATAGGCGACGAGCCAAATGAGCAGCCACAAGCCAAGCCATTTGCCGGCGAGCGAAGGATCGCCGGCAAGTCTTGCGTCAGCGGCGAGATAAATCTGGAAGTAGCGAAGACCCACGAGCACGGTGATCAGCGATGACCAGCGGAACCAGGACATGGCGCGGGACATGAGTTCGGGATAGATCTTCACGCGAGTGGCGGCATCGACACTTTTCATCGCGGGGGTGAGCACCAGATTGAAAAAATAGAGCAGGCCGATCCAGATGATGCCGAAGATGAAATGCAGCCAGCGCAGGGCCATCATTTCATTGGCGATGGGGGCATCGAGAAAACTGAAATGCGGCTTCCACGCGGGGAGAGCGAGCAGCAGCAGAAAGAGAAACATGCGGAACCTCCGGCTCCGATTCGGTTATACGAGTGTCACCACGTTATAGGAAGGCGGAGCGCGGCGTCAATTTTGTTGGGAGTGAGTTACGACCGCGGCGGGCTCGAGCGAGGGCGAGCGAGATTCATTTTAGTCTGAGAGAGGGCGGGGCAAGCCCTGCCCCGCCGGCGACCGAGGCAGGTCCGGGTTCCACCCCGGCGGGGTTGAAATGGCTCTAATGCGCGGCGGCGGATTGCAGAGCGGCGGCGCGGGCGCGATCAGCGGCGCCCAGATTGCGGGTGGCTTCGATCTGGGAATAGATGGCGCCGCGGTCTTCGTAAAGCTGGGCGCGATCCGGGAATTTCTCGATGAGCTCAGTGTACGCGCCGATGGCGTCGAACCAGAGATGGTGCGCGACGAAGGCGCGCGCGCGGGCGAAACCGGTCTCGTAGGGATCGCCCGCGGAAATGGCGGCGAGTTCTTTTTCGATCTGCTGGCGCTCCTCAGCGGAGACGACCGTCAACTGCGACCCTTCGCCCGCGACAGTTTGCGGGAGAACCTGCACGCGCCACTCATAGGTTTGGCCGGGCTGGAGCTTGCTCATTCCGGCGAAGAGTTTGTAACTCGGGTCCCTCAACTGCTCGCGAACGATTCGCGTTTCGTCCTCGTCAACGATGGTGAAGATGTAGCCTTCGCTGTGACCCTTGGTCTCCCATTGGAATAGCGCGGAAGGGCCGTAAAGCTTGGCGACTTTGGGGGCCAGAAGCGTCGCCGAGGGAGGGGCGACGCCGCGAGTGCCGCCGACCGTGGTGTGAACATTGGCCGATTTGTCGTCGGAGACGTCAAACCCCTGCAGATCCGCATCCAGCAATTTCTTCTTGGGATTTGCGGCAGGCTTGGCCGTGGCTGAATCGCTTTTTTGAGCCGGCTTGGCGCCCGGCGCGGCGGACTGCTGCGCGCGGCCGGGCGTTCCCAACAGAAACATCAGCGCGCAGAAAAAGAATACACGTTTCATGAATGCACCTCGACGGCGGATTGCGACTCGACACTGTACAACGGAATAGCGCTGGTGAATCCGCGAACCTGGGCATCACCCAAAGATACGGTAGAAAACTGTCCGCGGATGTGTTCCCAGGTGGCCGGGCTGATCACGATGGGCGTCTTGAATTCCTTGGTGAGGGCCTCGAGACGGGAGGCAAGATTGACGGCTTCGCCGATGACGGAATACTCGAGCCGGTCGGGGGAACCGACGTTGCCCGCGGTTACCGGACCGGTGTGAATGCCGATGCCGATTTTCAGATGCTGTTCGCCCGGCGGCAAGTTGGCGTTCCATTCGTCGATGCGCACGAGCATTTCCAGGGCGCAGCGCACGGCGCGGCAGGCGTCGTCTTTCGGGCCTTCGCTGAGCGGCGCGCCGAAGACCACCATGATGCCGTCGCCGATAAACTTGTTGAGGAAACCGCGGTTTTCCTTGATGACCTCGCCCATGGCGGTGAGGTAGCGGTTGAGCCAGGCGAGCACCTGCTGCGAAGGAACACCGCAAGTCATGGCGGTAAAGCTGCGAATGTCGGAGAAAAGGATGGTGGCAACGCGCTCTTCACCGGCGAGAACGATCTGGTCGCGGCGCTTCCAGATTTCAGCGGCGACATCGGCGGAGACGTAGCGTTCGAAGAGGCCCATGATCTGGCCGCGCTCGGCTTCCATCAGGCGCTTGAGGCGGCGCTCCTCGACGGAGCGGTAGCCTAGCCCTGCAGGTAAGGCGAGCAACAGACAGACCTCGGTGGACACAAAGGGCATCCAGACATGCTTGCTGGTAAAGAGATAAAAGGCAGCGCCGAACACGGCAGCGACCAGCAGTACGCAAGCTCCGACAGAAACAAACCAGCGATGGCGATAGCCACAAGCAGCGACAAGAAACCCAAGAACGAGTCCAAGAAGCCAGCGGGGATACGCGTGCATAGTGCGAAGAACTTTTCCGGTGAGGAGCGTATCGGTAGCCGCTGCATGGACCTCGATACCGGAGAGAATGCTACGGCCTTCGATGGACACCCCGGCGCGGGAAACCGGTGTATTGACGAAGTCTTTGCCTTCCTCACTGGTCTGGCCCACGACGACTATTTTCCCCGCGAAAATCGAAGGGTCAAAGCTGTTTGACAGGAGAAGTCGAACGGGAATCGAGCGAACGGGCGCGGAAGGATGAAAGTGGATCCAAGCGGTGTCGGGGCGGGTGGTCGCTAACGGGACCTCCATCGACCCGAAGAGAACGTAGCCGCGGCGGCCGGCATGGAGATGATGATCGGAAAAATAATCCGCCAGGGCGACAGGAAAGGAAAAGCGTTTGTAGCCAGTAGCATTGACTATTAAAAGCATGCGGCGCACGTAGCCGTCTGCGTCCGACACAAGATCGGCAAACGCGACGCCCGCGGCAGCATTCTGAAAAATCGGGAGGGGATCGCTTCGTGGATGGTCCCTGTAACCATATTCGCTTGCGAGGATGACGTTGCCGGCATCGGCGATGACACCGGCGAGATGTTTGTCGTCGGCTTCGAGTCGTGGCTTGTCGAGGAGCACATCCAGTCCGATGACGGCTGGCTTGCCCGAAGAGATTTTGGCGAGAACATCGGCGACCAGGTTACGCGGCAGAGGGAACGCGTCATAAGCACGGACCGTGGCCTCGTCGAAATCGACGAACAGGATATTGCCGCTGGGAGGAGCTGGTTTCTGGAGCTTCACGAGCAGGTCATAACTCTGCAAATCCTGGTTTGCGAATAGCCCGTGGCGATCGGAGGCCGCGACAAGCAGACCGACGAGCAGGGACAGAAGAGCAACACTCATCCAGCCGCGCCAACCGCTGCCGCGCGTCTCAGTCGCAGGCGCCGGATTCTTGACCTTATGGATGGGCATGGCCATGAAATCGGCTTAAGTCTACACCAGGCCTGAAAATGGTGGAAAGATCCGCCCTCGCTTAGCGAAGAGCGGCAGCGGATACACCCGTGGAGACCGCTGGCGGCTTGCCGGCTTGGGCGCGCTGGAACTTACGGAGACCGACGCCCGAGAGCGGGATACGTTCCGCAAGACCCGGAAGCGCCATGGGGCTTTGATTGCCGCCGGTAGCTTTTTCCACGTTGTCGTGGACATAGGCGAAGAGTTCGCCCGCGGTGACGGTGCCGTCCTTGTTCATGTCCGCATCGCCGCGCAAACCCTTCAGCAAGTAAAAGGTAAATACGCCGTGACCGCCGCCCCACTGGTCGGATTCCTCCGAGAGCTGGCTGATGTTGCTGGCGGTGATGACCGCGCGGTCGGCTGCATTGGCGTAGCGGGCTACATATTGATTGAAAAGATTGTTGGTTTTTTTCTTGGGGTCGCGTTCGCCGCTGAAGCCATAGCTATGGCAGGTGTCGGCAAAAGTGACCACGCGCTTGGCCTTAAGAACGCGATTGAACACGTCTTGCATCTGATACATCGGGAAGGCCGTGCCGCCCATGTCCTCGAGTTTGGTGTCGTAGGTGAGGAGATAGAGGTTGCGCGGGTCGTTGGGATCGGGCGCGCCGTGGCCGGCGATGTAGATGACCACTTCGTCGTCGGGCTGCGCGCGGGTCAGAAAAGTGAAGAAAGCGCTGCGCACATTTTGCGAAGTGGCGTCTTCGTTGAGGAGGAGCCGCACATTTTCCTTGGGGAAGGAGCCGCCGTCGGGAGAAAGGAGAAAATCGCGTACCGCCTGCGCGTCCCGATCCGCGTATTTCAAATTGGAGAAGCCGCTGGAGGAATTCGCATAACGGGAGATGCCCACCACCACGGCAAACTTTTCGGCGGCGGCGCGGTCCGGCGTGATGTTGACTTTCGGACGGGCGGGAGCTTTCTCCGCGGCTTGCAGCAGGAAGGAAGCATAGTGCACGCGTTCCATCTGGTCGTTGAAGGAAATCTCGATGGAATTGCGGCCGGGGTGAAGATGGAATCCGGCCCGGTGACCGAGATCGAACTTGCAGAGGATGCCGTCGGCCGTGCTCGTGGTGGTCATCACGATGTTGGCCGATTCGGTGTTGATCTTCGAGAAGATCGTGCCGTAATCGACTTGGCCGGGACGCTTGGCGATGTGGATGAGCACTTGATCGAAATCCGGGGAGGAAATGACGGCGGCGCTGTTCGGCTCGAGCTGCAGTTGGAGTTGGGGGATTTCGAGAGTAATGGGCTCGGTGATGTCGGCGGCGGAGGCCGGCAGCAAGACAAGAATCGCCAGCAGCGCGATCAAAAGGCCGGGATGGAGGCGCGGAGGAATCATGGGATTGGCCAAATCTTAGTAAGGCGCTTGGAGGATGTCAACGTGAACCGGAAATTTGCTTGACACCTCAGGCCGGCGGGAATACTACAGTTACTAGCTCTTCCTGCCCTCGCGCCTCATTCGTTGAAAGACGGTGCAGGTCTCCCCGGAAGAGTTTTCTCGAATCGAAACAGGAGGACTTTATGATACAGCGTTCCGGAATAGCACGGTTCGGACTGCTGCTCTGCACGCTGCTTTGGTTTGTGGCGCCACTGCTGGCCCAAACGGCGACGGAGTACAGCGATAAAGACAAGAAAAAACTGGCCGAAATTGCCCAGCGTCCCGAAGTCGCAAAGAGAATTCAGGACACCTGGGACACGCGGCGGCGCGCGGACATGGAATTTGCATTTAACGTGAACCAGACGTCGAAAGCCCTGGAGCTTTCCCCCACGGCATTGGCGGAATTCCGGCAGAATTTCGGCGAGTTGTACAACAATCCGATCCTGCTGCGCTACGTGAACTCCCTGGGGCAGAAGATCGTGCCGACGGGGTCGCCGAATCTGTATTCCTTCCGGCTGCTGTTGGATCCCGTCCCTCGCGCGGAAGCGCTCTCGACGGGAACGATTTATATCTCGACGGGGCTGGTGGCCATGCTGGACAGTGAAGCGCAGCTCGCTTACGTGCTGGGACACGAAATTGCCCACGTGGAGCGGCGTCACGCCTACAACGAAATCCGCAACGAAATCCTGGAAGAAGAGTTCGACAGGGAGAAACAGGCGGAGGTCGGAAAAAAACGGGGCATCTTTGGCGCGGTCACGGCCGTTGGCGGCGCGGCCATCGGCGGCGCGGCCGGCGGCGCTTCGGGCGCATTCCTCGGAGGCGGCATTGGCGCACTCGGCGGCGTGATCGGCGGAGCGCTGCTCTTCCGCAACAAGTTCCAACCGACCGAATGGTCCACGGTTTTCGAGAACGAAGCGGACGAAGCCGGCCTCAAGTACATGCTGGACCAGAACTACGATGCCCGTGAGGTCCCGCAGATGTACGCGCGGCTGAATAACCTCGTGGGACGCGACAGCCGCGTGGGCTTAGGATTCATCGGAAAGCCGGAACGCACCCGCGAACGCCAGGCGCAGATCACCAAGCTGCTCACCACGGAATACAAAGCCGACCTCGAAGCCAAAATGAAAACGGGACTAATCAGTTCCGGCCCGGAGTTTCAGTTGTTGATGGCGGCCCTGAAGCGCGACAACGGCGTGATCGCGCTCGATTACGACCTGTATGCCGAGGCGCGCGACAACCTGGAAGACGCCGTAAAGCTCCGTTCCAACGATCCTCGCGCGCACTACTATCTCGGTAAGGTAATCGCCGCCACGGGACGCACTCCCGATGACACGCAGCAGGCCATGGCGCAATTTCTGCTAGCCATCCAGTACGACGCGAACCGCGGCGCGTATCCGGAACCGCACCTCGAGTTGGCGCTCCACCAAATCACGCAAAACGACCCCAGCCTGCAGAACCAGATCGAGAAAGAGCTGAAAACCTACGTGGCTTTGTATCAGCGGCAGCATGCCGGACAGTTGCCATCAAACATGTACATCATCTACGACTATCTCTTGCTGATCGGAGATAAGAGTTGGTACGTGCCGCCGGCGGCCGTGGTGAGCACCAAGAACGTGGATTCGCTGTTCGTGACGCAGGTCTCGAACGCACCGTCGACCAGCGCCCAGGACGTGGTCACCCGCGCCGTGGGGGCCTCGGGTTCCGAAGCCAAGCCGAGGGGTGCGGCGGCTGACTCCACGGAGAAGCCGGTCGCGAAGCCCGCGGTAAAGAAGACCACGGCAAAGAAGACCACGGCAAAACCGCACTGAGAACGGACACCAACCGGGAGGTGCGCGATCGCCGCGGGCCTCCCCTGGCTATCGAGACGGAGAGATACGATGAATCGAATTTGTGTGCTTGCTGTTTGTTTGCTGTTGTTGTTCTGCTGTGGTGCTGCTCAGGCTCAGAGTAAAGCCGGCCCGAAAGTCTTGGGCATCCTGCCGGTCTTCGATACTTCCGGCGAGTCTTACGGCCAATTGTTAGCCCAGAATATGACGGCCATGGTGTATCAAAAGCTCGAAGGCGCTCCGTTTCAGGTGATGCTGTTGAATCCCGGAGGCTTGTACAACCCGCTGATCCCTGAATCGATCACCGATTATGCGCAGTCGGCAGGCGTGGACACCGTGCTCGTCTTGACATTGCAGCCCACCGATAAGCCACAAAAGGGGGATTTCGTGCTGCACATCGAGGCCAAACTCATGGATGCGCAAACCGCGAAGGAGATGGCGCCATCGGTCTACAGCATTGCCATGTCTCGCCATGATGCCCTCATGGATGTAGCGAAGGCAGGCATGGACTACAGCGGCGATCGATCCGGAACAATGCGCGCTGGCAGGAGCATCTACATGAGCATGGCCGGCGGGAGCCGGCCGTTTGCGAAACAGCCTCTCGGGAAAGCGGCGAACTCCATGGCCGAATCGGTGCACACCCAGGTGCTGGCGCAATATCCCGCGGCGAAAGGAGACGCCCCGGCGCAGCCCAAGAGTGGCACCTGTACGATCACCATTGGAGTGAAGTACGTTTCGAAGAAAGCGGTCTCCAAGGCTTACGACATCATCGTGAACGGAGAAGACCAGTCCCTGTTGACGAAAGAGGGCGGCACGAAGATCGAAAACTTCAAGTCCGGCCCGGTGTTCCTGCAAATGAGCGTGGCCGATGCGCCTTACCGCTTGCCGGTGCAGGATCTGTACCAGGCGAATACGGTGCTGGACTGCGCGACGCCGGAACGGACTTTGACGCTGGAGATCGGCCCGGTGGGGGATGCGCTGTTGCACTGGCACTAGAAACTGCGGGGCTCAAGCTGGACCGGGAAATTCTCCATTTGAAGGAATGGTGCCCGAGAGAGGACTCGAACCTCCAAGGCCGTGAGGCCACTAGAACCTGAATCTAGCGCGTCTGCCAGTTCCGCCACTCGGGCACAAGTGCGATGAGCGTGTCCCGGCCAACCCGGGGCGCGCCTGCAACGAGGCTTTTTCATTGTGCCCGCGGCACTTAGCTTTGTCAACGCACCGGGGAAAGCACACACAGAGTAGGCGCGAGTTAGCCCACTCCCAGCCGGGCGGGGCGGGAATCAGTTTTTCTTATCGCCCCCACTGGAATTCCGAATACAGAGTGCTATACTCCCCGGCAGAAAGCCGTAGTACCCCTTGCCGGCCCGGCTCGTCCTGGGCAGGCATCGCGGATCAATTCCAACGGGAGGTCAACATGGAAACCACGCTAACGGAGCCCGTTCTATATCTCATGATCGCCTGCGGGATCGTTTCCGCCATATTCATCCTCTTATTCATTTGGCGGAGTGTTCTCTCCAGCCATGAAGACGATCAGATCTTCCTCGGCACCGCGGAAGAACACCTGGCCAGAGCGCAGCGCGAGTTGGTGGCCAAAATTACTTCGCTGTCACGGCCTCTGATGATCACGGGCGTCCTGGCCTGCACGCTTCTTCTGGTCGCTGGCGGGCTGTGGGTCTACGAAGGGCTAAAGAACTAACCCTTCTTGTCAGGAGAGTTTCTCCGGAAGGCCTCAGCGCCCCGCCGGTTTTACTGGTTGCGCTGGCGGTGTGCTTGCGGGAACCGCGGGCTGCGCCGCTTCTACCAGCGAAGTATGGTTGTGCACGATGACCCAGTGGTTGTTGCGTTTCTCCACCACCAGCGTCGTCTGACCGTGCGCTGCGGAAGGCTGCCCGTCCACCATCCCCGAGAAATCCCACTGATAGCAGGCCCAACCCACCGTGCCATGCACTTTGATGTAGGTGTTGAGGCGGTCCAGGCGCACCTGTTGGACGCGCGTACGCTGTTGCTGGTACTGCGCCAAAAAGCTCGGCCAACCGATGACCGGCGGCGCCCAGCCGCCATTGACGACGGAAACATCGTCAGCGTAATCCTTGTGCAGCTTTTCGACGTCCCCGACCTGCCACGCGCCGAGCATCTCGGAAATCATATAGTCGATCTGCTGTTCGTCCGTCAGCGCGCTCATCACAATGGCATCCACCGATGTGGTGTCCTTTTTTTTCTTCTTGTCCTTCTGGGCGGCGGCCGGCGCCACGGCCGCCAGTAGCAACGCGGCGCCGAGCAACAGCAGCAACGCGGGCCGTAGTGTCTGCAGGGCACTCCAGTTCGTCAGGCGATTTCTCATTCTCGTTCCGCTCCTCTAGAGGGAAAGAATAACACGCCGCTACGCGCGTGGCGGGTTTGTGTTCAGATGGTTTACTTGTCTCGCGACGCGCTGAGCAGGTTGACGAACAGGCGGTATGCGCCGGGAACGCCTGCGGGCAACTGGCGGAAGAAGGCGATGCCCGTGTAGATGTACGTGCCCTTGCCATAGCGCGTATAAACGAGCGCGCCTTTGAGGTCGGGCTCGCCGGGATCGTTCATGGCCAGGAGCGCGGTGTATTGGTCGTCGAACTGGCTCCAGAAGTACAGGCCGCGTTCCTGCACCCACCCTTTGAAGTCCTCTTGCGTGATTTTGTTGGGGCGATTCAGCAGGGGATCGTCCGGCTTGAGGAATTTCACGGGCGAATTTTCGTCGGTGATGCGCGGCAGGGGAGCGCCAGGCTTGCCCGGGTCGATTTTTGCCGGATATGGCGCGGGCTGCAACTTGTCCCACACGGAGTCGCGGTTGTACTGCACGACGAGGTTGCCGCCACTCGAAACGTAGTCGAGCAACCTTTGGTTCGCGCTGGGAAGTTCCGGGCGCAATTCATAAGCGCGCACGCCTACGACGATGGCATCGAACCTCGAGAGGTCGCTAAACGCCAGCGCCGCGGCATCCAGCGTTTCCACGCGAATCCCCAGGCCACGCAGCGCTTCCGGTATCGGTTCACTTTCCGCCGTGATGTACCCCACGCGCAGATTCTCCGGCACGTTGATGTCCAGCGCGCGAACTACGCACTGCGCGGGTTCTTCCCACAGCTGCGTCGGCAAGGACGGCAGCGGCTCCAGCGAGGTCGTAAATTTTTCTTCCCGTCGTTTGGCGTACGCTCCGATGGTGTAATTTCCCGCGGCCAGCGTGGCTGGCGGCGTCACGGTCAGCTTCGCATACTTGTCGCCCGGCCCGGTGAACTCCAGCGCCACCGCCGCGCTCGCTCTCCATCCTGCCGGCAGGTCCAGCCCTACGCTCACTTTGCCGGCTTGCGTGGCATGGGAATGCACGCGCAACAGGACGTCGAACGGCTTGCGCTCCTTGGCCAATACTTCGATCTCCTGCCTCGGTTCCACCGCCAGCGTGTAGGCGGGCGTCATGCGTAGCGGTGCGCGATCCACGCGCGTCGAGTTCGCCGCAATATGTGTCACGGGAACCGAGACGCGGAACCGGTAACCTCCCACGGTAAGTTCCTGTTGCGCAAAGACCAGCGGGGGCGGCTCGGGTTGCAATTTATCCCACGCGGTCAGTGCCGGTGGCGGCCCATCGATCTGCACCTTGAATTGGCTGCCCTTCGCCGCGCCTTTCTCCATCTTTGTCTCGCTCATGCCTCGGGGAAGGGCGAGATCCAATTCTTCGAGTTGGCACTCGGCTTCGACGCGGCAACGCGCCTCGGCCGTAACACCAAACGATTCGCCAACTACCAAAGCGTCGCGATCCGCTTCCGCACGAATGTGCACACCCGCGGCCAGCGCCAGCGCGCGTTCCATCCTCTGCCGCACAGCATCAAGTTCGAAGTACAAGGGTGATGAGGAGGGCGCGCGCTCACCCGCAGGAAAAAGAATTTTGATTTGCTTCGCCGCGCTGGCCATTTCCTTCGCTGCTTCGCCCCAATGGAGAGACAAGGCGGCCTCATGTGCTTTCTGGATGGCTGCTTCCGCCTGGTTCACCGCCGACCGGAATGTGGCTTCCGGCGACCCGCCGCTCTCGAGGTTATGCAGCGGCCGCGCAAGACTTTGCGGATCCAGTTTGCCTCCGTCTTCTCGGACTAGCACTACTGGCCTGCGGAGAAATGGCGAACCCAGGAAGCCGGTAATCCCTTGCGAGCGGTGATTCGCGAACGCATCGAGACCGATTTCGCGCCAGGTCTTGCCCCAAAGCGGCGAGATCTCATCCACCGGCAGCGAGTAACCATTCGCGGTGGCGTTGGTCGCACCGCCGCGTTCGGTATCGAGTACTTGCACGGGGTTTGCTGCGCTGCCCCAGGGAGCCAGGCCTTCTTTCACCAATTGCTCTGAAAACGCTTTGGGATCCGCTGCCAGCAGCACCGCGCGCGGCGTCCACAATCCGGACGTCTGGTGATGCCCGTGGCCCCAATGCACTCCGCCCCAGCCGTTGATCACGATATTCGGCCGAAACGTGCGGATCACGCGAACCATGTCTCCGAGGACGGCGTCACCCCATTCTCGTTGCGTTTCTTCCGTGGTTTTCGAAAAGCCAAAGTCTCGTGCATTGGCAAAGAACAGCTTTATCCCGTAACCGCGCGTGGCGGCCAGCAGCTCCTGCGTGCGGATGAGCCCCAGCTGCGGAGCCTGCTCTGGCCCGAGGTCGTTTTGTCCGCCCTCGCCGCGCGTAAGCGTTAGCAGCGCGACGTCGGCATGCAGCCCGCGCGCGAGATACGTGAGCAGCGCTGCGGATTCATCATCCGGATGCGCGGTGATATAGAGAATGCGCGTAGTGACGCCCGCACTGTCGATGGCCTCGATGGTTTCCGCCATCCCTGGGCCGGTGCCCGGAGCGGGCGGAAATTGCCCGGACGCGCGCATCGGCGCAGCCGCGAGAATCACGGCATTCAAAAAAATCCAACCGCTGATTGTTTTCGACATGCGATTCACGTGGCCTCCGGCGCTCTATCTTGCACGACCTTAGTTGGATGCGGAAGGCAGACGCAAAGTATAAATCGCGGAGATGCCGGGCTAAAGCCCATCGCTACAAAAAATTGGCTCACATTCCGCGCCAAGCTCTTCATGTCGTCTGCTCCGGAGCCGCGAAAGGCCACTCCTTGCGCAGGCGCGATTGCACCAGGAAAACAACAAAGCCGAGGCCGATCACCAACACTCCCCACCAGATCGCGCTACCCGTGCGCGAAAAAAGCCAGATCCACCCGGCGATGGTCAACAAGGCCGGTAGCGGATACAACCACATCTTAAATGGCAGGCGCCCCGCGGGCCAGCGCCGCCGCAACAGCATCACGCCGACAGCCTGCCCGATGAATTGGATGATCAAGCGCATCGCCAGCACCGCGGCGATTACCGTCTGCAGCTTGAATAACAGACTGAAAACCAATGTCACGCCGCCGATGAACAGCAGCGAAACATGCGGAAATTTCCCTCGCGGATGCACGCGGGCAAACACGCGGAAAAAATTCCCATCCAGCGCGGCGGAATAGGGTATGCGCGAATAGCCGAGCATCGAGGAAAAAACCGAAGCAAAAGCGATCCACAAGACCATCACCGTGGCAAAGCGCGCCGCTCCCGAGCCGTAAAGTTTTTCGATGAAGGCGCTCACGATGAACCGCGATTCCTGCGCCTGCTGCCACGGAAGAACACCCAGGATGCTGGTCTGCATGGCCAGATACAGCACCGCGATTCCAATGATGGAAATGAAGATCCCGCGCGGAATATTTTTCTCCGGCTGGCGGATTTCTCCGCCCAGATGGCAGATGTTGTAGTAGCCCCAATACGTGTAGATGGTATTGACTGTCGCCGACCCCAGCCCCGCGAAGAACAGCCACGAGAGATTCCAGGTTCCAGGAGCATACGTAAAGACCTGCGCCGCATGGAAATGCGTCGCGCCGCCCCAGATGAGCCAAAGAATGGTGCCGATGACGCCGACCCACAAAAACAGGGATATTTTTCCGATCGAGCCGATGCGCCGGTAAAGCAGCGCCACGAGCACCAGCACCAGCGCGCCGGAAACCGCCTTCTCGCCATATTTTCCCAGCGGATAGAGATACGAAGCGTATTGCGAAAAGCCGATGGCTCCGGAAGCCAGGCTGAGCGGCGCCTGAATCAGCGTCTGCCACACGAAGAGGAACGACATCATCCGGCCCATGCGCCCCGGCCCGTAGGCTTCGCGAAGGAAGATGTAGCTTCCGCCGGCGAGCGGCATCGCCGCGCCGAGCTCGGACCATACGAAACCGTCGAGCAGCGCCAGCAGCGCTCCCGCCGCCCACGCCAGCAGGCATTGCGGCCCGCCCATGGCCTTGATGACCAGCGGAATCACGACGAATGGTCCGATGCCGACCATCTCGATCATGTTCAGAGCCACGGCTTCTTTCAGCCCTAAGCCGCGCTCGAGATTGCCGCCGCCCTCTTCTCGGATGACCGCTGAACGGTCAACATTTTGCGTCGATGACATCGCGACACCGAGAATAGCAAAGGCGTGGCGCTCCGCCTAACGCACATTCCACGCGGGTCGCTCCGCTGCGTCTTGCTACGCACAACGGAACTATATTCCCAGCCAAAGCCCCCATCGGGTGTACACTCTATTTGTAATTTATCTTCCGGCGATCTTCCTCTCACGGCGGCGGACCAAAGCTTTTCCCCTCCCTAAATAACTTCGCTTTCGTGCGCGCCTGCGTTCCTGTTTGCGCACCTCGATAGAAAGGCCATGTTCCGGATGTCTTCCAGCGCTCCAAGCATTGTTCATCCCGCGTCCCCGGCGCAGACGCGTGCCGTGAAGCTCGGACTCGTCGCGCTCTTTCTGGTTACCGCCGTGGTTTGGTTTTTCTCGCGAACTCTGCTGGCCACCAATTTCCTGCCGCACTGGTACTGCTACCTCGGCAATCGGCGTCTCCTGTGGACCAACGTGATCGGCGACCTGGTCATTGGCATCTCCTACGTGGTGATTTCGGCGACGCTGACGTGGCTGGTGCGCCGCGCGGGCCGCGATCTGGCGCACCGCGTAACCAAAATTCATCCCGAAACTCAGGTCGTATACATGTCCGGCTACGCGGAAGGCTTCTCCGAAGCGGAGCTCCCGCCCAATTCCATCTTTCTGCAGAAACCATTTCGTTTCGCAACTCTCCTCGAACAGCTTAAACTCGTGAGGCGCAAGGCCTGAACCTCGCGCAATTCCGCTTCGGATTGCCGATCATGCGTGGACTTTTTGCCGCCCTTTCCGGTTGTCTGCTTCTCTCTTGCGCTCCAGCGTCGCAGGCAAGGCCTGCGGCTAGAGCGCAACTGCCTCTCCCGCCGGACGCTTACGCAGCCATCGAAAAAATCTATGCCTTCGACATCGATGGCGGGCTGGACATCGCCCGGAGCATTGAACAGGCGCAACCCGAGCACCCGCTTGGCTATCTTCTGGAAGCCGAAGCGCTCTGGTGGAAAATCTGGTGCACTTCGGCGGAGTTCAAGTACGGAATGAACGACGCCCACCGCCGACCAAAACTAGCCGCCGACCAGCATTTTTTCGACCTCGCGAAGAAAGTTTCCTCCCTCGCCGAAGCGCAATTGAAACTCCGGGAATCACCGGGAATGCATTTCTACGCCGGGATGGGTGACGCCCTGGCGGCGCGCCTCTACGGACTGCGCTGGGAAGCGCGCAACACCGCCCGCTGGGGTGTTCGCGCGCGCGAGCATTTCCTCCGCGCTATCGCGCTCGATCCCCAGCTTGCGGACGCCGACCTGGGCCTTGGTCTTTACAATTATTACGTCGATACCCTCAGCGGCATGGCCAAAGTGCTGCGCTTCTTCATGGGCATTCCCGGCGGCTCAAAACAGGAGGGCATCCGGCAGCTCGAGCATGCCATCGCCGAAGGGCAGTTGACACCGGACGTGGCGCGCTTTTATCTGGCCATCGATTTGCAACGCTACGATCAGCAGTATGAGCGTGCCCTGCGTGTGATCGAACCGCTGGTGGCTAAATACCCTTCCAACCCTCTCTTCCAGCTCGCGCGGGGCGATCTCTATGCAAAACTCGGCCGCAAAGAACAGGCCTCGGCCTCTTATCGTGCGGCGTCGGAGCTTAAGGTCGCGGATGCCGACTGCCATGAACATATCCAAAAGCTGGCCCGCGAGTCGCTCGCCGCTCTTGGTTTAAACAGCGTGCCTCCGGCCCACGAACGTATCCCCACCTACCCCCGGCTCGACCGCATTATTTTTTCCGCCGTGAATGCGCATTGACCTCCTCCCCTCTCGGATGGTAAGCATAGAGGGTTGTGCGGTTCCGTCCCATCACAGCAACTGGTGTTGAGGATGATGCGCGCTGCTGGACCGCTCAACCGCGTGTGACCGCAGGCATTCAATAGCCTCGGTCCATAGCTTGTGTAACTGTTCGGCGGTCAATGATTTGCGGGTTTGCCGGGCAGTCAACGCGCAGCGCATTTCGCGCATCTCAACGGAAAAGCATTCGGGCGCCGCGGGTTTCCCGGCGTGCGTCCAGCCAGGTTGGCCGCCATGCGGTCCCCTGTGGGCCGACCGCGTGGCGGCGGCCAGGAATCAAGAAGGAGCTTCGATGGAGCGGTCTTGGGCAACACTGGCTGTCGTAATGATTGGTTTTCTTGCGGCGGCCGGATGCAACGACTATGGCAGCACCTTTCAGAACAATACCGGCGCTTTCCTCTTCTCTCTTTCACCATCCAACATAAACGCCGGCGACCCGGATTTCACGCTAACGGTAAATGGCGGCGGGTTTGTCGCCAAAACCGTGGTGACCTGGAACGGCACCAATCTGAATACCAATGTAGCGACCGACGCCAAGGGAAACGTGTTGTCGGTTACCGCCACGGTCCCGGCAGCGCTCATCGTCTCCCCCGGTCAAGCCATGGTCATTACACAGAATCCTTTCTCCGGCGCCGGCAAAAACGGGCTCTCCAACCCCCTCCCTTTCACCATTAATTCCAAAGCGAATCCCGTTCCCGCCATCACCAGCATTAACCCCACCAGCGCACCCGCGGGAAGCCCTTCCCTGATGCTGACGATCATGGGCTCCAACTTCCTTCCCAGCACCGATCCGTCCGGCGGCTCGCAAGTGCTCTTCAACCTGCCCACCACGCAGGCCACTCTGCCGAATCCCACCATAACCGCCACGCAGATTACCGTCACGATCGATTCCAGTCTTCTGGTCAACAAAACCAACCCGCCCAGTCCCATTCTGGCTAGCGTGACGGTCCGTAATCCACCCGCGCCTCCAGCGCCGGGTTGCCAGTTTAATTGCAACGGATCAGGCGGCGGCCCCAGCAATCCCGTAACTTTCACCATTGGTGCGCCGGCCGCAGCCGCGGCGCGCGCCTCCGTTGCCAGCGCCGTCGAGGAAACACCCGCCCTCAGCGCCGACGGCCGTTACGTCGCCTACACTTCCGCTCGCGACGGCCACACCCAAACCTTCCTCCGTGATACTTGCGAAGGCGCGGATTCCGGTTGCCGCCCGAGCACCGTCCTGATTTCCGCCGCGCAAGACGGAACTTCCGGCAATAACGACAGCCATTGGCCATCCATGAGTTCCGACGGCCGTTTCGTCGCTTTCACCTCAGCCGCCAGCAATCTCGCGGCGGGAGCTCCCTCGGGCCGCCAAGTCTATCTGCGCGACACTTGTCTTGGCGCCGCTCCCTCCTGCGCGCCATCCACGCAGCTCATCTCCACGGACGCCAGCGGTGCGCTCGTCGGCACGGAAGCAATTCTTCCTTCCGTCAGCGCTTCCGGCCGTTTCGTGGCGTTTATCGCCGTCACGCCTACTCACGACGCGAGTCAAGCAGCACAGACGAAGTCC
>JAYVMO010000030.1:0-7532 GCA_043758915.1 Acidobacteriota bacterium
AGCGCGGCCCGAATCCCAGACATGTGGCGACTTTTTTCTTGTCGCGGACGGCATGCCGGATCCCTTGCAGCGTTTCTTCGTTGGCATCATTCATGGTGATGTAGCCCAGCAACCCGAAGTAATCGCCGGCTCCGAGACGGCCCAAGTGCGCTTTCAAGACGTCGGCGAACTTCGCTCCGCCCTTCAGAGCGGCGGTGTTCTTCGCGTCGGCGTAGAGCTTCAAGCCCTCGCCTTCGAAGAACGGCGTTTCCGGCGGCAGCTTCCCGGCGGCTTCGTATTCGTTGGTTAGTTTGCGCGTTTCGATCTTGCTGGCTTCCACGTCCGGCTGGTTGAAAGCGTTGATTCCGATGATCGCGCCCGCGACCGCCGTGGCAATCTCCCAACGGAAGAATTCCTCGCCGAGGTTATAGATGTCTTCCACGGCGATGCGCACCACCGGATGCCCGGCCTTTTCGAGCGCATCCAGGGCCGCATCCTGTGCTTTATCCGGAGCGGATTCCAGCCGCAAATACGCGAAGATGCGGTCGTTGCCATACACTTCCGGTTTACCCAGCCGTTCGCGATCCACGGGGATGATACCCTTGCCGATTTTGCCGGTGGATTCGGCCAGGAGTTGTTCGAGCCAGGCGCCCAGGTCGCTGATCCCCGGCGACGCAACAATAGTCACTTTGTCACGGCCCTGGTTTGCTCCCACGCCTAGTATGGTGCCCAGTACAACGCCCGGATTGGCGTCCGCTGGAACCGTCGCGCCGCAGGCGTGTACCATTTCCTCCGTACTGTTGAGGAACTTCTCGACGTCCAGTCCCATCACCGCAGCCGGCACCATGCCAAAATTCGATAGCGCGGAATAACGCCCGCCGATGCTGGCCATGCCCATGAAAATCTTTCGGAACTTGTCGCTTTCCGCCACGTGCTGCATCTTCGAGCCGGGATCGGTGACCGCGAGGAAGCGGTTGCCTACTTCCTTTTCGCCGACTTTGGCTTTAACACGGTCGTAGAAGTATTGCTTGAAGATATTCGGTTCAAGCGTTCCGCCCGACTTACTGGAAACGATGCAGATGGTATTGCCGAGGTCCACCTTTTCTTCGATGGCCTTGATCTGCGCCGGATCAGTCGAATCGAGGACGTGCAGCTCCGGAGCGCCCGGAATCTTGCCAAACGTCATGCGCAGAACTTCCGGGCACAAGCTCGATCCGCCCATTCCGAGCAGCAGCGCGTGCTTGAAGCCCGCCTTCTTGACATCTTCGGCGATCTGTTTCAGGGAATCTATATGCGCAATTTGGTCTTCCGTGACGCCCATCCAGCCCAGCCACTTGCCTTCGTCCGAGCCGGTCCAGATGGAGGCATCTCCCTGCCAGAGCCGCCGCACTTTGTCGTTCTTCTTCCAATCTTCGATCGAGGCCTTCACGGCTGTCGCGAGTTTTTCCGGCAGCACGTACGTTTGCCGGTCGATCTTCACCGCCCCGCTGCCTTCGCTGCGCTTTCCTGTGGCAGCCAGAAGTTGCGCAAAGGCATCCGCAAATAGCTTCACGCCGTCGGCTAGCAGCTTGGCGGTGACATCTTTCATGGAAATCCCCGCCTTCGGCAGCGTTTCCATGGTGTCGAACGCGGACTCCACATCTTCCGTCAGACTCGCGCGGAGCTTCCCGTGATCGCGAAACGCGTTGAACGTGGCTGGCGGAATCGTATTCACGGTGTCCGCGCCGATCAATTCCTCGACGTAGATCACATCGCGGAAATTTGGATTCTTCGTGCTTGTGCTGGCCCACAGGAGCCGCTGAGTTTGCGGATTCTTCGCAGAAAGGGCTTTCCAGCGTGCGCTGCCATAAATCTCCTGATACTTGTGATACGTCAGCTTCGCATTGGCGATGGCCACTTTACCGAGGAGGCCGCTGACCAGCGCCCGCTGGCTAGCATCAGTGGCCGTCTTCAGCTTGGCTTCAAGCTGCCCATCGATCACCGCGTCGATGCGGCTCACGAAGAAGCTCGCCACGCTGGCAATCTTGCTGATATCTCCGCCTTTGGCTGCGCGCGCCTCCAAACCGGAGATGAAGGCTTCGGCGACCAGCTCGTAGGCCGACTGCGCGAAGAGCAGCGTCACATTAATATTGATGCCTTCTTCAATGAGCTGCCGGATGGCCGGTATGCCTTCCTTCGTCGCTGGCACCTTCACCATCAGGTTTTCGCGTCCCACCCACTTCCAAAGCCGCCGCGCCTCCTCCAGCGTACCTTTGGTATCAAACGCCAGTGTCGGCGACACTTCAAGACTCACGTATCCATCGCGGCGCTTCGATTCGTCGTAGACCGGCCTCAATATATCCGCCGCATCCTGCACGTCGCGAACCGCAATTTTTTCATACAGCGCCTTGGCGTCGAGCGTCTTGGCCTCGGGCGAATTCATCAAGTCGGCATAATCCGTGCTACCCGTGATCGCTTTCTCAAAAATCGCCGGGTTCGAAGTCATGCCGCGCAGCCCGTCCTCCGCAATCAACCGCTTGAGTTCTCCGCTGGTCAGAAGAGTCCGCCGGATATAGTCCAGCCACGCCGACTGTCCAAAAACCAGCAGCCCCCGGATCGGGTTCGTTCCTTGACCCGAATTCATGTTCTGAATTGTCGCCGCTGTTGTCATGGCTTGTCTCCTTTGCGCTCGAAAATCTGGGGACTCGATTCTACCCCTTGGCAGCCTTTGCGTCTCGTTTTTAGACTTTCTACCTGCTGCCAGTGGCAGCCTTCGCTTCCAGCGCTTTCACTTTATTGAGCCGCCGGACGTGCCGCTCCTCGTTCGTAAACTTTCCGCTCAGAAACGCTTTCACCAATTCCTCCGCGAGCTTCACGCCGATCACGCGCGACCCCAGCACCAGTACATTGATGTCGTCGTGCTCCACGCCCTGGTGCGCCGAATACGTGTCGTGGCACATTCCCGCGCGGATTCCCGGCAGCTTGTTCGCCGCTACGCTCGCGCCCACGCCGCTTCCGCAGATCAGCACGCCGCGCTCGGCTTTTCCGTCCAGCACCGCGCGGCCTACCGCTTCGGCAAAGTCCGGATAATCCGATGGATTCTCGTTGAACGCGCCCACATCCAGGACGTTATGCCCCAGCGAACGCAGCAACTCGCCCACCTGCACTTTCATTTGAAATCCCGCGTGATCCGAGCCAATCACGAGCTTCATCGTTGGTTCACTTTTTCAAAACTTCCTTTACCGCCGCGATGACGGTCTCCGGTTCGAAACCGAACTTTTTCTGCAATTCCTTCAGCGGCGCCGAGGCGCCGAACGAGCGCATGCCGATCGCCCTGCCTTTGAGGCCGACGTACTTATCCCAGCCCACGACCGAAGCCTGCTCGACCGAAACGCGTGCCGTCACCTCGGGCGGCAGCACGCTATCGCGGTACGCCTGCGGCTGGTGTTCAAACAGTTCGCACGAAGGCATGCTCACCACGCGCACCTTGACGCCCTCCGCGGTTAATTTTTCGTAGGCCGTCAGGCAAAGCGAAACTTCGCTCCCTGTCCCGATGAGGATCGCTTCCGGTTTGCCGCCTGCTGCATCCGCAAGTACATACGCGCCTTTTGCCACGCCGGATGCCGGGGCGTATTTCGTGCGGTCGACCGTCGGCAAGTTTTGCCGCGTCAGCACTAGCACAACTGGCTCATGTCGTTGCTGCATGATCACGCGCCACGCTTCCACCACTTCGTTGGCGTCCGCCGGGCGCAGCACGATCAGCCCCGGAACCGCGCGCAGCGCGATCAGTTGCTCGATCGGCTGGTGCGTCGGCCCGTCTTCGCCGACGCCGATAGAATCGTGTGTGAAAATGAAGATGACCGGCAGTTCCATGATCGCGCTCAAGCGAATGGCGGGCTTCGCGTAATCGCTGAAGATCCAGAACGTCGAGGCAAACGGCCGGATTTTCGAAAGCGCCAACCCGTTGGCAATCGCCGACATGGCGTGTTCGCGAATGCCGAAGTGCATGTTTCGCCCGCCGCGGCTTTCCGCCTGGAAGTCGCCCACGCCTTCAAACGTCAGCCGCGTTTTCGTCGAGGGATACAAATCCGCCGAACCGCCCATCAGCCAGGGAATGTTCTTCGCCAGCGTGTTCAGAATTTTGCCGGATGATTCGCGCGAGGCGATGCCCTTGGCGTCGGCGGGGTATACCGGCAGGTCCTTATCCCAGCCATCGGGCAACTGCCGCTTCTGCATCTTGAAAAGCTGGTCGGCAAGCTGCGGGAACTGTTTCTTGTACTCTTCGAACTTCGCCATCCAGGCCGCGCGCGCCGCCCCGCCGTTTTTCCCCACTCCATTTTTGAATTGATCGTACACGCCGTCGGGAACCAGGAACTTCGCGTCTTCCGGCCAGCCATAGCTTTTCTTCGTCAGCCGGATTTCATCCTCCCCCAGCGGCTCGCCGTGGGCTTCCCTGGTGTCCTGCTTCGTGGGCGCGCCGTAACCGATGTGGCTGTCCACGATGATGAACGTGGGACGGTCGGCGGTCTGCTGGAATTGCTTCAGCGCCTTCTCCAACATGCCCAGATCGTTGGCATCGGTCACGTGCAAGACGTTCCAGCCATAGGCTTTGAAGCGCGCGCCTACATCCTCGGTAAACGCCAGGCTGGTGTTGCCTTCGATGGTGATGTGGTTGTTATCGTAGATCCAGCAAAGATTAGAAAGCTTGTGATGCGCAGCCAGCGAAGCCGCTTCGCCGGAGATTCCTTCCATCATGTCGCCGTCGCCGCAGATCACGTAAACGTCGTAGTCAAACAGTTCGAATCCCGGCTTGTTGAAATATGCTGCCATCCACCACCGCGCCATGGCCATGCCCACGCTGGTGGCCACGCCTTGGCCCAGCGGCCCGGTGGTCGTCTCCACGCCGGAAGTCCAGCGATATTCCGGGTGCCCCGGACACCGGCTATCCATTTGCCGGAATCTCCGAATGTCATCCAGTTTCACCGCCGGCTCGCCCAGCGTTTCGTACTGTGGGTTCACGGTCTTCACCTGCGCCAGGTGCAGCAGGGAATACAGCAGCATGGACGCATGTCCGTTCGAAAGCACGAAGCGATCGCGGTTCGGCCAGATGGGATCGTTGGGGTCATACCGCAGGAATTTTTGCCAGACCGTATAGGCCACCGGTGCCAGCGCCATGGGCGTTCCGGGATGCCCCGAGTTGGCCTGCTGCACGGCATCCATCGACAAAGTCCGTATGGTATTGATAGCGAGTTGATCGAGATTCGGCTGGCTCACGTTTGCTCCTGTCGCGGGTAGCAGGGTGCCCGCGGGCATTGATCAGGTTTTTTGGTGCACCACAGTACGCTTCAAGTGAGGGGGATTCTACGCCAAAACAGTCACGTTCGCGCGGTTGTTTTCCACAGCCCTACGGCCAACCGCGCGCGACCCGGTTTTGCCCTCTGATGGTGCACGGTTCTGGGCAATTCCGCAGACGTGTATAACACAGTCACAAAAAACAGGCCAATGAAAGTTGTGTTACCCGCCTGCATGGCCGATGGCAGTTCATCCCCCGATCCCCCGATAGGGATCTGGAGTAATAGGAAAAGGCGCGGGGGAATTGCTAGAATGAAGGACTTTGCCGCCCTGCGAACGGAGGGCGGGCACGTCATGGACAATTTTGTGGCGGAGCGGGAGAACGGCCGTACGGTTCGCCGTGTGCGGAGCATCTAAGAGAGCAGAATAGGGAAAAATGGATCGCAAACTGCGAAACCGGATCTTGATGTTGCTACTGCTGGCGGTGGTGGTGGCGTTTGCGCTGGTGGCGCTGAGCGGGCGGCAGCCGGTGGCGAAGATTTCGGCGGTTTCGCCGAGGCGCCAGAATATCGTTTCCTCGTTGGTCAGCAATGGGAAAGTGGAGCCGATCACGCCATTTGTCATGCGGGCGCAACTGGACACTTTTGTCGAAAAGATTCACGTCATGGAAGGGCAGGCGGTGAAGAAGGGCCAGGCGCTGCTGGAACTGAACGTGAAGGATGCGGAGGCGCAGCTTGCCGAAGCGAAAGTGAAGCTGTTGCGCGCAAAGGAGGATTTGCGCGCGGCAAAGGCCGGCGGGCGGACCGACGATGCGGCGCGCGTTGCGGGTGACCTGACGAAAGCGCAGGCCGACCGCGACCGGCTGCAGCGGAATCATGACGCGCTGGAACGGCTGATCGCGCAGCAAGCCGCGACGAAGGAGGAGCTGGCGGCCAACGATTTGGCGTTGACCAAGGCGCAAGCGGAAGTGACGCGGCTGGCGGCGACGAAGGAAGAGTTCGACCGCGGCGTGAAGCTGGACGGAGGCCGCGCGGCGCTGCAAGTGGAGCAAGAGGAGAGCGAGGTAGCGGCGCTCGAGGAGAAAGTTCGCGGTGGAAGCCTCAGCGCACCGGCGGACGGAACGCTCTATTCGCTGCCGGTGAAGGCGGGCGACTACGTCAAGACGGGCGACCTGCTGGCGGAGATGGCGGATTTGAGTAAGGTACGCGTGCGGGCGTTCATCGACGAGCCGGACCTGGGCGTGCTGGAGCCGGGTTTACCGGTAAAGATTACCTGGGATGCGCTGCCGAGCCGCAATTGGGCGGGAAAGACCGAGTTCATACCGAAACAGGTGGTGCAGCGCGGGACGCGCAGCGTAGGCGAGCTGCTGTGCACGGTGAACAACGAGAAACTGGAGCTGCTGCCGAACATCAACGTGAATGTGCGCATTAATTCGAAGGAGCGCGTTAACGTGCTGGCGGTGCCGCGCGGGGCGGTGGAAGCGGAAGCGGGGCGGCGGTTTGTTTTCGTGGTGAAGGCCAGCCAGTTGGGAGTGGGAAAGAGCACGCTGGAGAAGAGAGAGATTCACGTGGGGATCGCGGACGCCACGAGCTACGAGGTGATCAGCGGGCTGCAGGAAGGCGAGATGGTGGCGCTGCCGGGAGACGTGGATCTGCATGATGGCATGGCGGTAAAGATCGTAAACACTGACATGAGCAACGGGCGGGGAAGCTGAGGATGATTCGCAGGGGGAAGGGGCTGGCGGCAATTCTGCTGTTGGCGGGTGCGGTAGCGGGCGCGGCGACGAAAGTGAAGCAGGAAGATGCGCTGGAAGCGGGGCGGCGCGCTTACGAAAGCAGCGAGTACACACGCGCCGTGCGGATGCTGCGAGAGGCCGCGAGCAAGGAGCCCCAGAACGCGGAGATTCAACTGCTGCTGACGAAGACCTACTTCGAACTGCAAGAGCACGATGCGGCGATCGCCAGCGCGGAGAAATCCGTGGCGCTGGACCCGAAGAATTCGAAATATCACGAATGGCTGGGCCGGGCGTATGGAGAGAAGGCGGAACACGCCGGGATGTTTTCCGCGTTTTCGCTGGCAAAAAAGACGCACAAGGAATTCGAGACGGCGGTACGACTGGATGAGAGAAACTTTTCGGCGCGGCAGGCGCTGATCGAGTTTGATTGCAGCGCGCCGGGGATCGTGGGCGGCGGAGAAGACAAGGCCAAGCCACTGATCGAGCGGCTGGCGGCCATGGACGCGGCGGAAGGCCACTACGCGGCGGGGAATTGCCGGCGGCAGAA
>JAYVMO010000031.1:0-9395 GCA_043758915.1 Acidobacteriota bacterium
GGAGGGGCTGCGCGCGCTGGCGGAGGTGCTGCGGGATTTTGCGGAGGTGAGCATTGTGGCGCCGAGCCGGGAGCAGAGCGGGGCGGCGCAATCGTTGACGCTGCGCACGCCGATTGTTTGCAACCAGACCGGCGAGCGGGAGTGGGCGGTGGACGGGACGCCGGCGGACTGCGTGATTGTGGCGCTGCACAAATTGCTGGCGGAGAAGCCCGATGTGCTGATTTCCGGGATCAACCACGGTGCGAATCTTGGCGAGAATGCGTATTACTCGGGCACGGTAGGCGCAGCACGCGAGGGTGCGCTGCATCACATTCCGTCGATGGCGATGTCGCTGTGTTCGAAACATGCGGCGGTGAAATTCGAAAATGCGGCGCGCGTGGCGCGGTGCGCAGCGGAGATGATTTTGAAAGAAGGATTGCCGGACCAAGTGCTGCTGAATGTGAATGTGCCGGAGACGTGGAGCGGCGGCGTAAAGTTCACGCGGCAATCTAGAAAGATTACGCGCAATCAATTGAGCGAAGGAAAAGATCCGCGCGGGCGGACTTATTTTTGGCTGTTCGAACAGAGAATCGACAAAGACGTGGAGCCGGACACGGATTACGCGGCGATATTTTCCGGCGCCGTTTCCATCACGCCGCTGCATTTGGATGCTACGCATACGGAATCGCTGAACCATCTGTTGCATTGGGCTGCGCGGGTCGAAGCGGCGTTTCGGCGATAATAGATTTTAGTGCGGGAGTAAATGTCTCCAACGGTGCGCGAGTAGCGCCGATGGCTGACGGGTAGAAGTGGTTTCAACCGCAAAAGCGGCAGCAGAGCTGCCGCACTCCAAACCGCCGACCGCCGAAGCGGCGGCTGCCGATACAACTAACTACAACTAGGACGTGGCGTGCGCGGGAAGAGTTATTGGTGTGGGCATAGCTTGCGGTAGGATGCTGGGACTGTGAAGGCGCAGAAGAGGTACGACGTAGCGGTGATTGGCGCTGGAGTGTTTGGCGCGTGGACGGCGTGGCATATGGCGCGGCGGGGCCGGCGGGTTTTGCTCGTGGATGCGTACGGGCCGGCCCACTCGCGCGCGAGTTCGGGCGGGGAGTCGCGCATCATTCGAATGGGCTACGGAGCGGATGAGCTTTATACGAGATGGTCGCAGCGCTCGCTGGTGCAGTGGAAGGAATTTTTTGCTGCCGTGAAACAGCCGCTCTTTCACGAGACCGGTGTTCTGTGGCTCGCGGAGGAAGAGGATTCGCGGCTGCGGCAAACCGTGGCGACACTCGAGCGCTGCGGAATTGCGTTCGAACGGATGGATCGCGCGACACTGGAAAAGCGCTACCCGCAAATTGGCTTCGATGGCGTTAGCGCGGGTCTCCTCGAACCGCAAAGCGGCGTGCTCATGGCGCGGCGCGCGGTTGCGGCGGTGACCGAGGATGCGGTGCGTTTTGGTGTTGAATACCGGCAAGTTCAAATCACAACGCCACGAGGTTCCGGGCGCCTCGAGGCGATCGCAACAAGCACGGGCGAGCGAATATTGGCGGATCAATTCGTCTTCGCGTGCGGTGCTTGGCTCGGAAAGCTGTTCCCGGAAATTCTGGGGTCGCGAATCTTTCCGAGCCGGCAGGAAGTATTTTTCTTCGGTGTTCCCGGCGGCGATCCACGTTTCGCTCCGCCAGCATTGCCAACGTGGCTCTTTCAGGCCGACGAAATGTATGGGATGCCGGACATCGAGAGCCGCGGACTGAAGATCGCGGTCGATCGTCATGGCCCTGCAGTTGACCCGGACACACAATCCCGAATGGTATCCGCAGAATCGGCCAAGGAAGTTCGCAAGTATGTCGCACGGCGATTTCCCGCGTTGCGCGATGCGCCGATTGTGGAGACGCACGTGTGCCAGTATGAAAATACTTCGAGCGGGGACTTTCTGGTGGACCGGCATCCGGAAATGAATAATGTGTGGTTCGCGGGCGGCGGATCCGGGCATGGGTTCAAGCATGGCCCCGCGGTCGGCGAATACGTAGCGGGCCAGTTGCTGGATGGCGCTGCGGAGGAACCGCGTTTCTCACTTGCGAGCAAGAGCACGAGCCAGGAGCGCGCGGTGTACTAGCGCCGTTCTGGCAAGGACAACGACACAAGAGTCTCAACGTGTGCTTAGCGCATGCTCAGGGAGCAAGCTCGTGTTTAGATTGAGATGCTTCGCTTCGCTCAGCATGACATGCCCTTGGCGCGTGTGCCACGTGTGTTGGTTAAAGTTTTTTGGCGGCGCTCACTTCCGTTCAACTGTTTCTAAAGCTGGGAACTATGCCTTCGGGCTGCGGCGGCGGGGCTGCGGAGCGGGAGCACCGCGCTTGTTGCGACGGGCTTTTTCCGCGTACAAGTGCTGGTCGGCTTCGGAGAGCAACTTTTCGATCCTCTCGCCATCACCCCGGTAAATGGAAATCCCGATGCTGGCCGAGATCGGAGGCTTCTCGGTATCGCTGGCCATGACGTCGCGGATGCGGCCGGCAACGCGCTGCGCATCCTGCTCCTCCGCCTCCGGCAATACGAGAGCAAATTCATCGCCGCCGTAGCGCGCCGCGGTGTCAATGGCGCGGCAATGGACGCGCAAAATGTCCGCCACGCGGCAGAGGGCGCGGCTGCCGACGAGATGCCCGTAGTTGTCGTTGATTTTCTTGAGGCCATCGAGATCGAGGAGCAGGACGGCGAACGGCCGGCCGTTGCGGTCGGTGCGCTCGGTTTCGCTTTCGAGGACGTCGAGCAGCTTGCGGTAATTGGCGAGGCCGGTGAGCGGATCGCTGACGGCAAGATGACGAACTTGTTCGAAGAGCCGGGCATTGTCCAGCAGAGCGCCACCGAGGGCGATAATGTAACTGAGCATCGTGAAGGCCTGCGCCAACATGAACGGCGCGTCCAGCAAACGTTGGGATTGGGACGCGGCGAGTTGCGCGGCCACATTCAGCAAAGCGGCGGCGTAAATGGCACGGTCGAAAGAGGTGTCTTCTTTGTGCAAACGCCGGCGGTACCAGATCAGCGCGACAAGAAAGATGGCGGCGGGCAAGAGTTGCTGCGGACTGGGAAAGAGCGCGCCGGGATGGCTAGAAGCCTCCGCCGGCAAACGACGCAAGGCGGCGGTGATGAGATAAGTCATGCCGATGACGGTGAACAAGGCGCCGGCAATCTCAATGCGCGGATGACGCGAACGCGGAAGAAAGTGTTCGACTAGGAGCGCCACGACGAGAAGGAGGGCCAGAACCATGCGGCTGCCCCACCACACAACGGGCGCCAAGAGGAAACGCAACGGAGCATCGGACGACAGCCGAAAGAAAAGAACGCTGGAGGCAGCGAGAACCGTGCCAGAAAGAAGGAAACCCGATCCGAGGATCAAGGAGATGCGGTCTTTCGTGCCCTGGAAGCGGACGAGGGTGACGGCAGCGAAAACAAAAGAAAGCAAACCTGTGATGGCTTGCAGATAACCGTGCAAGGCAGGGTCCGGCTGCAATTCCACGAGGCGGAGCCAGGCGGCGACGAGGAAGACGGATAGGAAACCGGCGACGTACGACAGAAGAATCGCCGTGGGACTGCGGCCGTTGATGCGAGGAGCCTCGACCATAATTGCCGCCTTGGACTGGGATCAGGCGCCTATTCCATTAGACTACCGGAGGGCGGCGGACGTTGCGCCAAATCGGCGGCGATTGAACCAAGAGATACCGGTCTGTGGATTTTTTGGCCAACTGTCCCGCAGGCTGTTCGAACGTACAGGGGAAGATGCTGGGCGAAATGCCCGCCGATTTTGGAGGCCGGTGTACGGCGAACTTTCATCTTGCACGGACGGGTCAGATGAAGCAAAATACAGCCATTGAAACGTTTCAATACAATAGACGCCGGACTCACGGCCGGCCGCGAGATCAGCGAGAATCGACAAACCCTTAAGGCGGCGGAGCGAGGAATCCGCTTTCTTTCGAGAGGAATGTGGAATCGATCGTGAAGAAAACCATCCGAAGACCGCTTCGCGCCGCTGCTGTTTCGAAGAAGAAGCCGCGCTCCGCGCCGCCCGCCGCGGGACAACATACGCTGGAGGAGATACTTTCTCAACCGCGCGTATGGGCGGAAACGGCGAGGCAGCTACGAGTACGTGACACTTTGGCGCAGTTGGCGAAGGCCTTCTCTCCGAGCAACCCGTGGCTGTTTGTCGCTTGCGGGTCGAGCTACTACCTATCTCAACTGGTGGCTGCGATTTGGGTGAAGTATTTTTCGATTCCTTGCGCGGCGGTGCCCGCTTCGGAATTTCTGTTTGCTCCTGCAGAGACGCTCCGCAGGACGGGAGCGCGGCAGGCGGTGCTAGTGTCGCGCTCGGGAGAAACGACCGAAGTATTGCGTGCCGCGGAATTGCTGCGTTCGAACCAAGACATCAAAACGCTCGGTGTAACGTGCAACGCAGCAGGGCCTCTTGGGAAACTTTGCACGGAGACATTGAAGCTTCCCTGGGCCGACGAGAAGAGCACGGTGATGACGCGATCGTTCACATCGATGCTGCTCTCGTTCCAGCGGCTGGGAGCACAGTTGACGGGCAATGCGCCACTCGCTGCGGCGCTGGAGGCCTTGCCTGAAAAAGTTCAGCCGTGGCTCCGTGCAAATGCTGGTAAGATTCAGGCCTTTGCGGCGAAGAGGCGATTTGCCGATTTTGTTTTTCTGGGCCAGGGCACGCATTACTGGCTGGCACAGGAGGCGGCACTGAAAGTCACGGAGATGTCATCCTCCTACGCGCAGGCGTATCACACGCTGGAGTTCCGGCATGGGCCGCGGTCGATCGCTGGGCGCGAAACGCTGATCACATTTTTTCTCTCCCAGGCAGCGGCTGACGAAGAAACATTATTGGTCAGCGAACTGAAAGAATTGGGCGCGGCGACGTTTGTCATTACCAACCGGGGGAATTCCTCCTTGCGTCGCTCGAGCGACCTGCTGATTGAGCTTGGACTCGAGGAGCCAGAATTTGCGCGGCTGGCGCCGACGGCGATTCCCGCGCAACTGCTCGGGGCGGCGGTCGGTTTGCGCAAAGGACTGAACCCCGACGCGCCGAAAAACCTGACGCGCGCCGTGGTGCTGGGCGCCAGTGGCAGCGGGTCGGTGAAGAGGAGAGGTGCTTGAGCGGCGAAGCCAGCACCGCGTCCACACCACACCTGCGGCGAACCCTGACACTTTGGGACCTGATTCTCTACGGGGTGATCGTGATTCAACCGGTCGCGCCGATGTCATCCTTCGGGGCGCTGAGCGATCGCGGTCACGGGCACGTGGTGACGGCGATTCTGATCGCCATGGTGGCGATGCTTTTTACGGGCATCAGCTATGGCCGGATGGCGCGCGCGTATCCGAGCGCCGGGTCGGCGTTCACGTATGTTGCGCAGGAGATTCATCCGGGAGCCGGGTACATCACGGGATGGAGCATGGTGATGGATTACATGCTCAATCCGCTGATCTGCACGATTTGGTGCGCGCAGCAATCGCATGAGTTCGCACCCGCGGTGCCGGTGTGGGGATGGAAGATTTTCTTCGCGGTGGTGTTCACGCTGCTGAACATTCGCGGGATCAAGACGTCGGCGCGGGTGAATAGCGTGATGGCCGCGGGCATGAGCGCGGTGATTATCGTGGTGTTCGTGGCGGCCGTTCGCTACATCTTCGGCCAGTCCCACAGCGCGGACCCTTTGTACTTCACGCGGCCGTTCTACGATCCGCAAACGTTTACGTACGGAAACCTGTTTGGCTGCACTTCAATCGCGGTGCTGACGTACATCGGATTTGACGGCATCTCGACGCTTTCGGAAGAGGCGGAAAATCCGCGCCGCAATATCATGCGGGCTACGGTGCTGACGTGCGTGGTGATCGGCGTGCTTTCCGCCGCGGAAGTTTACGTCGCGCAACTGGTGTGGCCGGCGTCGCAGGCGTTCCCTAATCCAGATACGGCGTACGTCTTCGCTGCCGCGCGCACCTGGGCGCCGCTTTTCGGGATCGTGGGACTGACGCTGGTGGTGGCAAACTTCGGCTCAGGTCTGGGAGCGCAAATCGGCGCGGCACGGTTGCTTTACGGAATGGGCAGAAGCAATGCGCTGCCAAAATCGTTTTTTGGAGCGATAGACGCGAAGCATCAGGTTCCACGCAACAATGTGTTTTTTGTCGGGGCGATGGCCCTCATTGGCTCCTTCTTCCTGAGTTATGAGGGAGGGCTAAATTTGCTGAATTACGGAGCGCTCATCGCCTTCATGGGAGTGAACGCCGCCGCATTTGTCCGCTACTACTGGCGAGCCGAAGAGAAAAAACCGTGGAATCTTATTCCTCCGGTGGCCGGCTTCATCATCTGCTTTCTGCTATGGGTGAGTCTGAGCCGACTGGCCATCATCCTCGGCACGATTTGGATGACTCTCGGAATCGCATATGGCGTGTGGAAGACGCGGTGGTTCCGCGAGCCGCTGTCGTTCGAAATTCCCGCGGAATAGTTTTTTCTGGACGGCATCCCATTGCAAATCGAGTGACTATGGAAGGATGATGATGTCCGCGGAGGCAACACCGGTTGAAGCGGGAGAGCGGCAAGAATCTCACCACGACGATGCGGGACGTGGCGGAAGCCAGCGGATTTTCGCCGGCGACGGTCTCGATCGTGCTGAACAATGCGCCGCTGGCGCGCTACATCGCGCCGGCGACGAAGAAGAGGATCGAAGAAGCCGCCAAAAAGCTGGGTTACCGGCCCAATGCCATGGCGCGGTTTCTCCGCAGCAAACGCAGCCACAGCGTGGGCGTCATGTTCTTCGATATTACCGATCCTTATTGCACGCCGGTGCTGCGCGGGATTGAAAACGGGCTATATCAAGCGTCGTACGTTCCGATTTTTGCGGACGCCCACAACCAGAAGAACCGCTTCGAACGCTACCTAGAGCTGCTCCTCGAACATCACGTCGAGGCGCTGATTGTGGTGGCCAACTGGCTCTTCGTGGACATTCACCTGCTCGCCGATCTCAGCAAGCGCAACATTCGCGCCGCGACGATTGGATGGGAGCTGCCAGGAGATAGCGTCAGCTCGGTGATGGTGGACAACGAAGCCGGCGGGCGGCTGGCGCTGGAACATCTGCACCAACTCGGGCACCGCAAGATTGCGTTTATTCGCGGGCCGAAGATGCTGATCGACAGCGCGCCACGCTGGCGCGCGGTGCGAAAGTTCGCGCAGACGGCAGGCATGAGAATCGATTCAGGACTGGTCGCGCAATTGCCGGATTCTTTCGACCCCAACTCCGGGTTTGAGGGCGGTTACCGGCTGACGGAAGAATTTCTGCAGCGAAAGAAGAAATTTACCGCGCTGATGGCGTTCGACGACCTGACGGCGCTGGGCGCCATTCGCGCGCTGACCAAGGCGGGCGTGAATGTGCCGGAGCAGTGTTCCGTGACGGGATTCGACGACGTGGCGCTCTCCGCCATGGCCGCACCCGCACTGACGACGGTGCGGCAGCCACTGGAAGCCATGGGCAATCTCGCCGTGAACATTGTGATGGAAGGCGTCAAGGCGGGGCTCGAAAAGCGCGATTGGAGCGTCGTGCGGCACAAGATGAATCCCGAGCTTGTGATTCGCGAGTCCACGCGCGCTGTTTCGCCAACCGGAACTGACGACTGACGCAATATCCCGACGAAAAAAGCGCGGGCCACAAAGCCCGCGCTTTTTTCCAATTTATCATTGGTTGTTTGATCCGTGCATGCAGTTATTGCATCGCCGGCAGGAACACTTCCGACGGGGTCATGAACTCCAGGTTCGGAAGTTCTGTCGTGACGCGCACGCGTTCGAAGCGTCCTTTCTTTCCGCCGCGGCTTTCAAACGTGAGCAGGTATTGATTGCTCAGGTGAAGGGCGATCTCATCGAAGTAAGGCTTCAGAGTGACCGGCACGCCCTGACCCAGGTAATAAGATTCGGCGCCGGTTTCGCCGGAGAGCTGGCTCAGATTGGACTGGGCGTTGAAAACGCGGAAAAAGCCGCGCCCGGTATGCCCGGAATCTAGAGCATAGATGGTCCAGATGTTGATGTTACTTTTCTGTGCGTGAGCGATGGTGGTATCAAGATCCGGGCTGGTGGGGCCAAAGTTTCCGCGGAAATAATCGATGCCAGAAGAAATCAGCAGGATGGAGCGGCGGTCTCCGGTGGAAGGCCAGCGCTTCATCAGATCCTGTAGAGCGAGGTACGGGCTGGAAAATGCGCCGACCCCGCCGAGGGGAATGCGCAGGGCCTTGGCGGCCAGCGCATGATCCGTGGTGAAATCTTGCGCGAACATCGCCGCGCCGTTTCGTGCGTAGGCGACCGCGATGGAGGTGGTTTGCGGCTGAGCGGCGATAAACGCCTTCAAGTCGCTCCACTGGCTGGCAATGCTGCTGTCCAGCGAATCGTCGATGAGCACGGCGAGATAGAGCGTCTTGCCGCGTTTCCAGTCCGCCACCTGGAGGCGCTCCTTGCCCTGGTAAAGCTGGATATCCTCTTTCTTCACTTCTGGCGGTGCGGCATTTTTCTTGCCGATCGCGGTGACCGTCATGGTTACCGCGCCTGGCCCCGCTGCGACTGCATCTACTGTGGAGAAGCAGAAGACCACGCCAAGAGCCGCAAACAGTAAAGCCGCCCCACGGAACTGCCTTTTAGTGTTCATGGAAGTACTCCCTTTCTTCATCCTATATGCTTGGATGCGGGCCCGGTGAAAATGCATATATCATGCCGGGTGCGGAGTTGTCTGCCATCGGAAATGCGAATGGGGAGGGCGATCACCCTTGAAGAACTATATCGGTGCGATCGATCAGGGGACAACTAGCACGCGATTCATGGTTTTCGACCGGGGCGCACGCATTGTGGCCGTGGCGCAGAAAGAACACGAACAGATTTTCCCCAAGGCCGGATGGGTGGAGCATGATGCGCTGGAAATTCTTCGCCGCACGGAGGAAGTGATTCGAGAGGGGCTCGAACAGCGCGGGCTGCGGCCCGCTGATCTGGCCGCCATCGGGATCACCAATCAGCGGGAGACCACCGTCGTCTGGGAACGCGGCAGCGGACGGCCGGTTTCGAATGCCATCATGTGGCAGGACACGCGGGTGGCGGGGGACGTAGCGCAGTTCTCCGCTCACGGCGGACAGGACCGCTTTCGCGAGCAGACTGGGCTTCCCCTCAGCACCTACTTCAGCAGTTTGAAGCTGCGTTGGATTCTGCAAAATATCCCCGGCGCGCGTGAGAAGGCAGCGGCGGGTGAATTGCTTTTTGGAAATATGGATAGCTTCCTGCTGTGGAATCTCACGGGAGGACCGCAAGGCGGCGTTCATGTTACGGATGTAACCAACGCCAGCCGCACGCAGCTTTTCAATCTGCGAACACTGCAATGGGATGCGGAGCTGCT
>JAYVMO010000032.1:0-5548 GCA_043758915.1 Acidobacteriota bacterium
CGTTGTCATCCTGAGCGCATCCGATAAGGATGCGCGAAGGATCTCAACGATTACCATTCGCCACGAATCAAGCCGCTCGGAACCATTCCCGCGCGGCCATTAGCACCAGAAAGAGGACCAAGCATGGGTAGATTCACAGGATTGCTCGGAATAGCCACGATGCTCACCCTTGCCTATCTCTTCTCCACCGACCGCAAAGCCATTCGCTTCAAAACCATCCTCTGGGGCCTCGGCCTGCAATTTGCCTTTGCTTTCTTCGTTCTCCGCTTTGAAATCGGCCGGCTCATCTTCCAAAAAGCTGGCGACGGCGTGAACGAACTCCTCAGCTTCGCTTTCGTCGGCTCCACATTCATGTTCGGCGAGCTCGGCAAAAAGTTTTCTTCCTACGGCTTCATTTTTGCCTTCCAGGTTCTGCCCACGATTATTTTTATCGCCGCCGTCTTCGCCTTCCTCTATCACGTCGGCGTCATGCAGATTCTCATCCGCGCTTTTGCCTGGGTCATGACCCGCGTCATGGGCGCCAGCGGCGCCGAATCCCTGGACATCGCCGCCAGCATTTTCATGGGCCAGACCGAAGCGCCTCTCACCATCCGCCCCTTCCTCAATAAGCTCACCAAATCCGAATTGATGACCATCATGACTTGCGGCATGGCTCACGTTTCCGGCGGCATTATGGCCGCCTACATCGCCGTTGGTGTCGAGCCTAAGCATCTCCTCACCGCCGTGATCATGACCGCTCCCGGCACTCTGCTCATGGCCAAGATGCTGGTCCCCGAAACCGAACAGCCCCTCACCGCCGGCCGCGTGCAAATGCCCGAAATGGAAAAGGAGGCGAATTTTCTTGGCGCCATTTCCCGCGGCACTTCCGACGGCCTGCACCTCGCTCTCAACGTCGGCGCCATGCTCATCTCCTTTCTAGCTTTGCTGGCGCTCGCCAATGGCCTCATGGGCGGCACGCACAATTGGCTCGCGTCTCACGGCGTAGCCTGGTTCCCCTCGAGCCTTCAGCAAATCTTCGGTTGGATTTTTGCTCCCGTTGCTTGGCTCATCGGCATTCCCTGGCATGACGCTTCCGTCATCGGAAATCTCCTCGGCACGCGCATGGTGGTGAACGAAGTTGTCGCCTTTACGCAACTCGGCGCCATGAAAGCCACCATGGCTCCGCGCACCTTCACCATCGCCACCTTTGCCCTCTGCGGCTTCGCCAATTTCAGCTCCATTGGCATTCAGATCGGCGGCATCGGCGCTCTCGCTCCCGAGCAGCGCGGCCAGCTCGCCCGTTTCGGCATTCGCGCCATGCTCGCGGGCACCATGGCCAATCTCATGTCCGCTGCCATCGTCGGTATGTTCACATGAAGCCCAAAGGGAAAAACAACAAGCCGAAAAGCGCGCCCAAGCGTGCACCTACAGCCAAGAGAGCTGCGCCCCCGCCAACCGCGGGCTCGCCAGCCGGCGAATTCGAACGTGCCGACGCCGCCGCCAAATTTATTTTTTCGCGAACGGCCTTGAGGCCCAAAATCGCTTTGGTCCTCGGTTCGGGTCTTGGCGCCTTCGCCGATGAATTTTCCGATGCCGCAAGGATTCCTTACGCCAAAATTCCGCACTTTCCTCAACCCACCGCCATCGGCCACGCCGGCCAGCTCGTCATCGGCAAAGTCGGCGACGTTGCCGTCGCCGGCATGCAGGGCCGCGTCCATCTTTACGAAGGCTATTCCATCAAGGACGTCTCTTTTCCCATTCGTGTCTTCGCGCGCATGGGCGTAAAAGCCGTGATCCTTACCAATGCCGCCGGCGGCATCAAACGCGAATTCGTCCAAGGCCGCCTGGTGGTGATCAAGGACCACATCAATCTTCAGTGCGCGAATCCCCTCTCCGGTCCCAACGACGAGCGCTTCGGCCCGCGCTTTTCCGATATGACCTCGGCCTACGACAAGCGCTTTCGCGAAATGACCGTCGGAGAAGGGAACCGCCAGGGCATCGGTTTGTACGAAGGCGTGTATGCCGCGCTGCCCGGGCCAAGCTACGAAACCCCCGCGGAAATCCGCTATCTTCGCGCCATCGGCGCCGACCTCGCCGGCATGTCCACCGTTCCCGAAGTCATTGCCGCGCGCCACTGCGGCATGCGCGTGCTGGGAATTTCCTGCGTCACCAACGCCGCTGCAGGAATACTCGATCAGCCGCTCAACCACAACGAAGTGCTGCGAACCGCCGAGCGCGTCAAGGACCAGTTCATCGCGCTTCTAAGAGCGGTGATTCCCAGAATCGCCGCTGAAATCGCATGAGCGATTCGCGCCAGAGGAGGCCGAAGCGTGAGCGAATATGAAACTCTGATTTCAGCCGCCAAGCAGGCGCGCGAGAACGCCCACGCGCCGTATTCGAATTTCCGTGTGGGCGCCGGGTTGCGCGCCGCTTCCGGCAGAATCTTCGGCGGCTGCAACGTCGAGAACGCCACCTACGGGCTCACCGTTTGCGCCGAGCGCATCGCCATCTTCAAAGCCATCAGCGAAGGCGAGCGCGGCTTCAACGCCATCGCTGTCGTTACCGACACCGATACGCTCACCCCGCCCTGCGGCGCTTGCCGCCAGATCATCTGGGAATTCTGCGGCGACGTTCCGGTGGTACTCGCGAATCTGAAAGGCAAAACTGAAATCATCCCCATGCGCGATCTTTTTCCCAAACCTTTCGACTCGTCGAATCTGTAGCCGCGGTGTTTAAACCGCGAGAATTTTCTATTCTGAGGTAATGCACAATGCGCCGGATTTTAGACCAATGTTTTCCATTCTTCGTTCTCGCTCTCACAAGCGCCGCCACCAGCTTTGCCCAAACGCCACCGAAGGAGGCCGCCGGCTACGACTTGCTGGTCAAAAACGCCACCATCGTCACCATGGATGCCGATCGCCGCATCATCGAAGCCGGCGTAATCGCCGTCCGCGGAGACTCCATTGTCTTCGTAGGCACGCCATCGCAATTCGCAGCCCAACCCACGAAAAGCGCCACCGCGCGCCAGACCATAGACGCCAGTGGAAAGCTGGTGCTGCCCGGCTTCATCAACGGCCACGGCCACGCTGCTATGACTCTCTTCCGCGGCCTCCACGACGACGTCACGCTGGACGATTGGCTCCGCAAATACATTTTTCCCGCCGAAGCCAAGAACGTCACCGAAGATTTCGTGCGCTGGGGCACGCGCCTCGCCGCCGCGGAACAAATTCGCGGCGGCGTCACCACCTTCGCCGACATGTACTATTTCGAAGACGCCGTTGCCGAAGAAACCAAAGCCGCGGGCATGCGCGGCGTGCTCGGCGAGACCTTCATCGACTTTCCCGCGCCGGACAACAAAACCAACGCCGCCATGCTCGCCTACACCGAGAAATTCCTGAAGCGTTGGCAAGGCGATCCCCTGATTCATGCCGCCGTCGCCCCTCATTCCATTTATACCTGCTCGAAGAAGACCCTCCAGGATGCCGCCCGCCTCGCTCGTAAATACAACGCGCCGATCCTCATCCACGTCGCCGAAATGAAAAAGGAATTGGACGATAGCCGCGCAACGAATGGCACTACGCCCGTGCAGTATCTCGACAAGATCGGCGTCCTCGGCCCCGATGTGATTGCGGCACACTGCATCTTCGTGGATGAGACCGACCGCAAGATTCTCGCGGAAAAACAGGTCGGCTGCGTCCACAATCCTTCCAGCAACATGATGCTCGCCAGCGGCGTTTCTCCCGTGCCGGAACTTCGCGCCGCCGGCGTTGCCGTCGGCCTGGGAACCGACGGCGTTGCCGGCAGCAACAACGATCTCGACCTGATGGAAGAAATGGACCTGGCAGCCAAGCTCCAGAAGATCACCAAGATGGATCCGCGCGCGCTGGACGCCAAAGCCGTCGTCGAAATGGCTACCATTGAAGGCGCGAAAGCGCTGCACATGGACAAAGAAATCGGTTCGCTCGAAGCCGGCAAAAAAGCCGACCTCATCGTAATCGGCCTGGACGCACCAAACGCCGTTCCGATGTACGACGTCTATGCTCAGCTCGCCTACTCCCTCAAAGGCAGCGACGTCGAAACCGTGGTCATCGGCGGCCGCATCGTCATGCGCGACAAAAAAGTCTTGACCGTGGACGAGCCCGCCGTCATCGCCAAAGCCCGCGAATACCAGAAGAAGATCGCCGCCTCACTTGGCATGGAGAACTAAGCTAAAACAAGCGAAAGAACACGCCCCATTCACACGCCCCACCGCCCTGCTGTTTCGAGAGCCACTTTGTCGCTGGGGCAGGGCTTGCCCCGCCCGCTTCAGCATCGGCAACCAACACCAATGTGTTGATGACTGTCGTCTTGCTTCCCGCAGCCAACATGTGCGCGGCGCGCGGGCATCATCGCGGGCCCGGCCCGGCGGCGGCAGCGTGCTGCGTCAAACGGGGTCGGCGTAGGCGTCATAGGAAGAGGCCATGGCGCGGACTTCGGCCAGGGATTGATCGCGGAGAAGTTTGCCGTCTTCGAGGACGGTATCGAGAGCGTTGGAGCCGGGGGCGGGGCTTTCGGGGAGAGGCGGGCCATCCACGACTTCGACGGTTGCGAAACTCGTGCCGTTCTGAATCAGGTTGAAGCGGCCGCCTTTGCTGGCTTTGCTGGGATCGGTTTTGGGATTTTTGTAAACGTTGTGCCACACGCCGTGGCGGTCGATGGCCGAGCATTTTAGGGCAAACTTCAACGTGTCGCGGTTGACTTGCTGGAGCAGCGCGCCGCCCATGCCGTAACTCCAAATGTCCTGCGACCAGCCTTTGCGGGTGAGCTGCGCGGTGATGTTCTGGATGGTATAGAAGTTGACGCCATCGCCTTGGATAAAGCGCACGCAAGGGACGGTAGTCTTCCAGCCTTTGCGGTTTACTTCGTAGCCGAAAACTTCACTGACAATTTTGAAAAGTTCCTCGAGAACGGTGACGGCATCGCCCGAATCCGGACGAATGATCAGCGTTCCTTTGCGCCGCATCACTTTTTCGCGCAACGCGCCGCCCCAGAGATTGCGGACGGCGTTATAGATATCGTACGAGTCGCTGACGCAAGCGACGAGTCCTTCGGGACAATTTTGCAGCATGTTGGCGTAAGCGTCTTGCTCACGTTCTTCGCCCCAGGAAGTGATGGTGGAATGCTCGGAAGCGGGGATGGCGTAGCCGGCGCAGTCCAGGGGATTTTGCAGCGTGAGATCGGCGGAATAAAACTGGTTGAGAAGCTGGATGGCGGCCAAAGTATCCGTGCCGAGAAAATTGAGCAGATGAGCGGCACCGCCAATGGCTGCCGATTCCTTGGACGAAACGCCGCGAAAGCCAAAGTCGTGGAGCTTGAAGGGGAGCAGGGAAGGATCGCCGGTGCGGACGAGAGCCTTGCCGATGATTTGCTTGATGGCGCGGGAGAGCGTGGCGACGGTGATGGGGTACCACACCTGGAGCAGCAAAGTTTCCGCCCAGTTGGTGAGCCAGTAGAATTCGGGATCGGTATTTTCGATGGTGATGAGGGCGTTGTGGCTTTTGACGACGGTGCCTTCCTTGACGGCGCGAAT
>JAYVMO010000033.1:0-3967 GCA_043758915.1 Acidobacteriota bacterium
CTCACCGCGTTTCAAAACGTCGAGCTTCCGCTGCTCTTAACCAAGCTCTCCAAATCCGAGCGCCGGAAGCACGTCGAAACCGCGCTCGGCGTCGTCGGCCTCACCGACCGCATAGAGCATTTCCCGCGCCAGCTTTCCGGCGGTCAGGAGCAGCGCGTCACCATTGCCCGCGCCATCGTCTCCGACCCCACTTTCCTCCTCTGCGACGAGCCCACCGGCGACCTCGATCGCAAAAGCGCCGACGAAGTCATGGCCCTCATCGATGAGCTTGTCGGCAAGTACAACAAAACCGTCTTGATGGTCACCCACGATCCCGTCGTCGCGGCCCGCGCCCACGTCACTCTGCACCTCGAAAAAGGTGTTCTCGTCGAAGGTTCGAAATTGCCGCAGAGCGCCCTCGCGGGAGGTGTCGCATGAAATTCTTCGGATTGATCCTCGCCAACCTCTTCCGCAAAAAGGTTCGCCTGTTCTTGACCATCGGGTCTTTTGCCGTCGCCCTCTTCCTTTTTGCCTTCCTCGCCGTCGTGCGCGATGCCTTCAACCGCGGCGCCGACGTCGCCGGCGCCGACCGCCTGATCATCATCAACCGCACTTCCATCATCAACACCATTCCACTCTCCTACCGCGACAAGATCCTGCGTATCCCCGGCGTCAAAGTCATCACCCACAACAACTGGTTCGGCGGCGTCTACCAGGAGGAAAAGAACTTTTTTCCGCAGTTCGTCATCGATCCTGAAAACCAGCGCCAGGTTTTTCCGGAACTCATCGTTCCCGACGAGCAGTGGAATGCCTTCTTGAAAGACCGCCAGGGCGCCATCGTCGGGGCCAAGACCGCCGAACGTTTCCACTGGAAAATCGGCGACCGCATTCCCATCAAGACCACCATCTGGGGAGGGGGCACTTGGGAGTTCAATATCGTCGGCATCTATCACGGCAAGCGCCCGCAAGACGACGAAACCCAGTTGTGGTTCCAATGGGATTATTTTCAGGAAAAGGTACCCGACCGCATCAAAGGCCAAGTCGGCTGGTATGTCCTTCGCGTCGAGAATCCAGACGATTCCGTGCGCATCGCCAAGGCCATCGACGAGGAATTCGCCAACTCTCCCTATGAAACCAAGACCGAGACCGAATCCGCGTTTGCCGCCAATTGGGTCAAACAGTTCGGCAACATCCAGTTTTTGATCGTCAGCATAGGCATCGTGGTGTTTATCACGCTGCTCCTCGTTACCGGCAACACCATGGCCACGGCCGTCCGCGAACGCACCTCGGAACTTGCCGTTTTTAAAGCGATTGGTTTCTCCGGCCGTGCCGTGCTTTTCTTTGTTCTCGCTGAGTCCCTGGTGATTGCCCTTGCAGGCGGCCTCCTCGGTCTCCTCCTTGCCAGCGTCGCGGTTCCGGCGCTCGCCAAAGCCTTGAATGGTCTTCTTCCGAGCATGGTTCTGGCCCCCTCCATGCTTGCGTTTGGGCTCCTCGTGGCCGTGCTTGTGGGGTTTGCCAGCGGCTTGATCCCAGGCCTTGGGGCCATGCGGCTGAGCGTCGTGAATGCCCTCCGGAGGGTCTGAGAATGCCAGCTAAAATCTTTTTTGGCGTGGTGATGACTGTCGCGGCCATTGTCGCCCTTCTGTTTGTGCTGCTTATCGTCGGGGGAATCCTTGGCGGCCTGCTTGCCCCCTTTCTGGGTTCCGTACCCATCTCGTACAATTTTCGCAGCATCAAAGCCCGCTGGACATCCACGATCGTGGCCATTCTCGGTATTGCGGGCACAGTCGGCGTTTTTGTCGCCATGCTTTCCCTCGCGCGTGGATTCAAGGCTACCTTGGTTGCCTCTGGCTCTGCTGGGAACGCGCTGGTTCTCCGCGCCGGCGCTCCGTCGGAAATGATGGGCGGAGTAACTCTCGATTCGGTCAGAATCGTTCAAGACGCTCCGGGCGTGGCCCGCGATGCCTCTGGCCCGCTGGTCACCCAGGAAGTTGTGGTCGTGGCGCCTTTTCCGCTCCTCAGCACCGGCACCGACGCCAACGTGCAAGTCCGCGGCGTTTCCGCCAACGTGCTGCGGATCCGCACTTTCGTCAAAATCATCGAAGGGCGCATGTTCCAGCCCGGTCTTTCCGAACTCATCGTCGGGAAAAACGCTGGGAAAACGTACTCCGGCCTCACTCTCGGCAACACCGTCGATTTTGGTGGCGGCCACTGGCGGGTCGTCGGCATTTTCGACGCCGGCGGCTCGGCTTTCGACTCGGAAGTGTGGTGCGACGCGCACATTCTCAGCCAAGTGTTCAAACGGCCCGACAATATCTTCCAGTCCGTAACCGTTCATCTCACTTCTCCCGATTCTTTCCAACAGTTCAAGGACGCGGTCACTTCCGATCCGCGCATGAACGTCGACGTCACCCGGGAAATCGATTACTACGCCAAGCAGTCCACCACCATGACGCGGCTCATCACTGTCCTGGGGGGCCTCGTCGCTTTTGTCATGGCCATTGGCGCGGTCTTCGGCGCTCTCAACACCATGTACTCCGCGGTTGCCGAACGCGGTCGCGAGATTGCCACCATGCGCGCACTCGGCTTCAGCACTTCGAACGTTATCCTCTCGTTCCTCTTCGAGGCCCTTTTGATCTCCTTTGTAGGCGGCCTGCTGGGCTGCCTCGCCGTGCTCCCCCTGAACGGCTTCACTACCAGCACGATGAATTTTCAGACCTTCTCCAATATTGCCTTCGCCTTCAAAATTACCTTCGACCTCCTCCTCTTGGGCGTACTGTTCGCCCTGGTCATGGGGGTGCTCGGAGGCCTGTTTCCCGCCATCCGCGCTGCCCGTCGCCCGGTCGCCGTGGCCCTCCGCGAGCTGTAGCAGATTAGAGTCTGCGGGCCCGCCAAATCTCGTTGCACCGCCAGCCAGATGGCTCGGCCCATTGGGCGCTCTTCGGCAGAAGTAAGCTGCTCCCTTTCTTTCCATTCGGATAGCCGAAGATTATCTTTGAACTCGAATGCCAGAGAGGCTTGCGTCCGTTTTGCGGGAGCAGGATTCGCTTTCTTCAGGCGGAAGCAGAGGCGGGCACGTCTGTGCTAACTAGGTCGTCGGAGCTGGCTGCTCGGTACCGAATGATGAGCAGCGTAAGGTCATCGACCTGATGTGCCCCGCGCGCGAAATCATCGACCGACTCCAGGATCGTTTTCTGGATCTCTTCGAGCGGGCGCTCGGCCTGCCCCGTCAGCACTTCGAGCAGCCGCGGAACGCCAAACAGTTCCTCGCTGGGATCCATGGCTTCCGTCACTCCGTCGCTGAATAGGACCAGCGTGTCACCGGGTTCCAGTTGCATGCAGACGGCCGTGTATTCGGCTTCCGGGAGCAGCCCCACAGGGCAGGATCCTTCGGCGAAGGCTTCTTCGGCGGTGCCGCGGCGCAGCAATATAGGCGAAGGGTGGCCGGCGTTGATGAACTCGAGATGCCCTTGCTCGTCAAGAATCCCGAAGAACATGGTGGCGTAGCGGCCCACCTCGGCGTGGCTGCATAGAAACCGGTTCAGGTGATTGAAGAGCCGCGCGGGATCGGTGCCCAGGCTCATCCCCGATAGCGCGCCCTGCAGCATGGTGGTGAGCAGCGCGGCGCCCAGCCCTTTGCCGGAAACGTCGGCGATGAGAAACGCCGTGCGATGCTCGCCCAGGGGGAAGACGTCGAAGTAATCGCCTCCCACGGACAAGCACGGCAAATTGTAGCCCTTCACCGCAAGGTGCGGGAATTCGCGAAAATCGCGCGGCAGCAGCGCCTGCTGAATGTCGCGCGCGATATTGATTTCCTGTTCCATGCGCTGGCGTTCCCGCTCGCGCTCCACCAATCGAGCGTTGTCCAGAATGCTGGCGGCGTCCGCGGCCAGCGCGTCCAGGATCTGGCGGTCGAGTTTCGAGAAAGCCGCCGGGCGGCGCGAATCCAGATAAAGCACGCCTAGGAATTCGCCGCGTTTGACGTTCA
>JAYVMO010000034.1:0-2031 GCA_043758915.1 Acidobacteriota bacterium
CCAGAAATTCCATGACCGCGCGGGCGTTGTCTCCGCCGCGTTTCAGGCGATCGTCGGCCTTTTGCAGATGGCGCAAGCCATTCAGCAAGCGTTCCTTGGAGATTTTGCGCGCGCTTTGAATGGTGCGTTCGGCTTGCTCCGGGCGCATGCCGAGCGCCTTGGCAGCTTGCCAGCCGTTGGTGCCAGCGCGCACTTCGCTGGCTTCAATCAATTTGCGATACATCCAGGACATTGCGCCGAGCATGCGCACCGGCTCTTCGCCCTCGCGCAGCAAGCAGTCGAAGAATTCCAGGGCTTTTTTGGGCTGGCGGGCGGCGAGAAAATCAGCGACCTCCCAGATGGTGGCGGTTTTTTCGGAGATGACCAGCGTGGTTACGTCCTGGCGGCGCACGGTTTTGCTGGACGCCGCGAAGGTAGAAAGCTTATCGACTTCGGTTTTCAGTCGCATCAAATCACCGCTCACAAATTCCGCTAGATCTTCCGCGGCGCCCTTTTCGAAGTCAATTCCCTGCTCCTTGGCCAGCGTGCGAGCCAAGCCGACGGCTGCGGCAATGCGCTGCGCGGCATCCTCGCCAAGGCCGACTTCCACAACCATCATTTTTTCCGCGAGGCGCTTGCCGAGACGCATGCGCATATCGAGCGAGGCGGCTTCCAGAACCAGAACGGTGAATGGCGCGGGATCTTCCAGATAGGCCTCCAGAGAAGCCAGAATTGCATCACGATTTTTCTCGCCCAGACTTTCGATGGCTTCCGCATCTTCCAGAAACACCACCTGCTGCGGGGAAAGCATGGGCATGGATTGCGCCTGGTCCAGAGCGGCTTGCGCTTCATCGCGATCGGCGGAGAAACGGGAAACCGCCCAGGTGCGCGCGGCTTCGGGGACAAGTTTTTCGATCAGCTGCGCGCGGCAGGCGTCGCGCAGGTAAGGTTCATCGCCGAGAAGCAGAATCGCGGGATCCGCCTTGCCCTTGGCCAGGCGCGCGGAAAAATCTTCTATGGAGAGGCGCGGCATCAATAATTCTCCGTAACCGCAGCGACAAGGCGGGAGGCAAAATCCTGAGCCATGCGATCGAAGGCCGGATCGCTTTCCTGGAAGAAAGTCTTCACGTCGGAGGAAAGTTCGTATTCATTTCGGAAAACATAATTGTCGGTGTGGAAGAGGACTTTTTCCGTCTCGCGGTCGGTCAGCGTGATTTCGCACTTCATGGTGACCAGCATGGAAGTGGCTTGCGCGCTGTTGCTGTTCGGGCTGGATTGAAAAGTGAGTGGGACGAGGTCCACGCTAAGAATTTTGCCGCGCAGGACGGCGTCACCGGCATTGGGGTCGGAGACCACGCGATAGGTAGTTTTTGCCAGGAATTCGTGAATGGTGGCGGCGGTCAGGCGCTGTTCGATGCGGAAGGTGGTGGTTTTATTTTCCATCGCGGGCACGGCGATTACGTGAATGGTTTTTGGCAGCGAATTGTTGTGACCGGCGACATGGTAGCCGCAGCCGGCGCAGAACAGTGCCGCGAGAATTGGTACAGCAAAAAACAAACGGTTTAGGAGTAAGGAAGGCGGCCTTAAGCCGCCCCTACAAAGGCTGGCGACGAGTTTGCTCATCAGAAGTCCAGACTTTCCGCGAGTTTGAGCCCGCTGGCTGCGGCAAAACGCAAATTATCCGCTGCGCCGAAGAACCACCAGGAATTTTCCCGGGGCAAGTCCGCGCGGGGTTCGGCGAGATACAAGTCGCCCTCGCCGGCCACGCTGATGTTGCTGGGAGCGGTGTGGTCGCCGGCTGCAACCTGAAAGCCTGCGTCGCGGAGTGCGACAACCAAATTATTGGCTTGCACGGTCTTTTGCAGATCGGCGCAAAGAGCAAATGTGATTCCGTAAAAAACCGGCACATGCAGTAAGTTCACGGAGATTTTTGCGTCTTCCGATGGGTCGCCGACAGCGGCGGAAATTTCCGCGCGCGTTTCCAGGGTGCGGCGCTGCAGGTCGTGGCGGCTCTCGGCTCCGTAACGGGAAAGAACGTTGAAGGCGGTTTGT